>JAEEYJ010000100.1 GCA_016291725.1 Solobacterium sp. | reverse complement strand
TACTTTGTCAGATAGTCATTCATCAGGTTCTGAGCCTTTTCCATGTTCCAGTCAGCCGGCTGGGAATCCAGGATCTTGATGTTCGGATATTCAGCCTGCATAACGGACATGAAGCCATCCTGCAGTCTGACACCGCGGACAGCACCGACTGTTGCTTCGATGATAACAACGTTGCCTTCTCCGCCGAGAGCGTCACCGATGCGGCGGGCGATAACCTGACCAGCCTCGAAGTCGGTCATGGAAACCAGTGCAGCATGCGGATCCGTTACACCCATGTTGATGCAGACGACCGGAATGCCTGCTTCCTCAGCTTCACGGACTGAAGCGGAGACAACATCCGGGTTGATTGTCTGCAGGAAGATTCCATCATAGCCCTGTGCAACCAGGTCGGAAACGATCTTCGCCTGCTGTTCAGCACTGCGCTCAGGATCGAATACGTTCAGTGTTGTGTTCGGCCAGTAGCTCAGCTCTTCACGAATACCGTTGCCCCAGGCAGTAGCGTTCGCTTCTGTAGCGTTTGTCGGGATCCACGCGAATCTCATTTCATCTTCGTAAGGATTCTTTGTCCTCTCTACGAAACCGACTCCGCCTGTGGATGTTGCATCTGTTCCGGAATCATCGGAACTGTTGTCAGCGTTAGCAGAACCGCACGCAGCCAGTGTAACTGCGAGAAGAGAGCTAACAAGGATCTTTGCAAATTTCTTCATTTGTCTTTCCCTTCCGTATAAGCGTTGAATACGCTTACATCTCCTATGGCTTCATACTATAGTAAACCGTTTTGGTCGGTCAACGATTTTACGAATTATGCACAAATGTTCACTGTTTTACACGACAAACCGGCCGTTTTCACACCTGAAATTCCACTGAAACCTATTCTGCGTGAAATTATGTGCAAATGTCTCAATTCCTGTGCTATGATTTCAATAAATCAAGGATTCTCCCTTCAGCCTGCTCCGGGTCTGCACACTGCACCTATCGCTATGATCGGCAGGGTGATAAACAATGCCGGGCAAATGATACCGAACTGAATGATGAGGCAACTGAAAATGGCAGACAATGATCTTAATATCGTAGAATCCGCAGCGCTTTCGAACAATCAGAGAGATCTTCAGGAGTATGCGTTCCTTTCACAGGTCGCAGACATGTACTACAACCAGAACATGATGCAGGCTGACATAGCCAGGCGCCTGTATTTCTCACGTTCGAAAGTATCCAGGCTTCTGACCCGGGCAAGGGAGATCGGCATCGTAGACATTGAGGTCAAGCATGTCCGGGACCGGGTCGCTGCCATTGAGGAAGTATTCTGCCGGAACTTCGGTCTGAAGGACGCTGTCATCATCACCAATTTTGAAGACGATACCTACGACCAGACACTGAACGCTGTTACGGACTTTGCGTCGATCTACATTTCCAACCTGCTGAAAGGAAAAATGCGCATCGGCCTGGGCAGCGGCAACGCGTCGGACAGAACCAGCCGGAAGATCCGGCCGATCCATAACTGCCAGCTTGATGTCGTCCAGCTGATCGGCACCGTATCCAACGCCCAGCAGGCCATCGAATCCCGTGAGATCATCAACAGCCTGGCAACGACCTTCCACGGTACCGGCTACTATCTGAATACACCGGTGTACATGGACAATGCGTTCGCCCGCAGTATGCTGCTGCAGGATCCGAACGTAAAGAGAGTCATTGAGATGATGGATGAATGCGATCTGCTCCTTACCGGGCTCGGCGGCATTGATGTCAGCCGGCTTAAAACGGCGGAGATGATCCGTGAATACCAGACAGAAGCACAGGCGAAGGAACTGCAGGAAAAAGGCGCCGTCGGCTGTGTCTGCATGCTCTACTACGATATCAACGGAAACTATGTTCCCTGTGAATGGAACGAGAAGTGCATCAGTATGCCGATGGACAAGGTCAAGCAGAATCCGATGACGGTTGCCGTAGCCGTCGGCGACTACAAGGTTTCTTCGATCCTCGGTGCCTTAAGGGGAAGGATCCCCAATGTACTGATCACCGATGTTACAACTGCTGCAAAAGTCCTCATGAAGAATGAAGAACTGAACAAGGAGGTTCAATAATGCTTGAAGAACTGAAAGCCGAAGTCGTCCGCATTGCCAGGAAAGCGCAGAATTCCGGCCTGTGCAAGCACAAGGCGGGAAATGTCTCTGCCCTGGATCCGGAAACCGGTCTCGTATGCATCACCCCTTCCGGTGTCGACCGGGATTATCTGACACCCGATCAGGTCTGTGTGGTTGATTTTGATCTGAACTGCATCGAGGGAGGCAGACCTTCCAGTGAGACGTTGATGCATATTGAGTGCTACAAGGAAAGACCGGATATCCGGGCGATTGTTCATACCCATTCAGCCATGGCAAGTGCCTTTGCCTGCCTCAACCGGCCGATCCCGTCCTTCATCTTCGAACTGTTCGTCTTCCATCTTGACAACGGTGTGATTCCTGTCGCTCCGTACGCACTGCCCGGTACCATGGACCTTGCCCGCAGTGTTGCGGAAACCGTCAAGCGGTCGGACCTTGTACTGATGGAACGGCATGGTACCATCGCAGTCGGCGGGGACCTGAACGAAGCCTATGAAAACGCCGACTACATTGAAGAACTGGCCAAGATCTACTATACAATCCTTACGCTGAACAACGGGCAGGACTGCAGGCTGTTCACACCGGAAGACTTCCGGAAGTGGAAATATCCGGACCAGATCAAAAGCGAGGAATAAACAGAAACAGCTGCAGATGCAGCTGTTTTGTCTGACTGTACGCCTGAACCACTCTTCCACTCCCTGCCGGAATGCCTTTTGTACCGGACTCTCCTGTTCTTTTAACCGTTTGTTTTCCTGCCGTCTTGAAACAGGAAAACAAGAGCGTATACAATTGCACTGTACGGGAAAGGGGTGATGTATATGACATCAGGCCTGCTGCAGGAGCTGTTGATGCAGTGTGCTCTGCTGGGCGGATTCCTTCTGATCGGAATGTTCCTCAGAGCCAAAGTTCCCTTCTTCCGGAAGATGCTGCTGCCGGCATCCGTCATCGGCGGATTCCTGGCCATGCTGATCGGACCGAATATATGGGGAGAAAGATCCTTGATTTCCGGATCCTCCGTCTCTCTTTGGTCCCTTCTTCCGAGCATTCTGATTGTACCGATCTTTGCCTCTGTCCCCTTAGGAAAAGGGTTGAATGAAAAGAGCCCCGGCCTCAGGGAAAACCTGCCCAAGGTACTGGTTTCCTGCGGGCTGTTCAGTGCCGCCAGCTGCATGCAGACACTGGCAGGGCTGGGCTTCACCCTGGCTGCTGCTTCATTCTTTCCTTCCCTGCATCTCTACCGGATCTTCGGGATGGAAATGTCCCAGGGCTTTGCCGGCGGACACGGGACCGCTGCCGGCTGGGGAGCGATCCTTCAGGGATACGGACTGGACTACTGGGAAACATCCCAGGGCATTGCGACGACCTACGCAACCATCGGACTGATCGGCGGTATGCTGCTGGGCATCTTCTTCATCAACCGGGCTTCCCGCAGAGGAGACACGATGATCCTGGAGCAGCCTTCGGACATACCTGCTGCTGTTTCCTACGGATTCACCAGGAATACAGAAGAACAGCGCAGTTTCGGCAGACAGACGACGGATTCTTCTTCCATTGAGACCATAACCGTGCATCTCGGCATCATTCTCGGTGTCAGTGCACTGGCCTACCGGCTGCTGGCGCTGATACGGCAGTGGAACATACCCGGACTGACATCGATCCCGGTCTGGTTCTATGCCCTGCTGCTCATGTACGCTGTAAACGGGATATTGAAGAAACTGAAGCTGAACTGGTTGATAGATACCCGGGTCAGAGCCCGGATTGTCGGCTCCATGTCCGACTTTGCCATCACGGCTGCCATTGCTTCCATGCCCATCAAGGCGGTCGCTGTCTACCTTGTACCGATCCTGATCATTTCCCTGATCGGCTTTGTAATGACCTATTTCCTGTGCTTCCCGCTCTACCGCTGGTGCTTCGGGAAACAGGACTATCCGTTTGAACGGGCAATCATGAGCTGGGGCGTCAATACAGGTGTAACCATCAACGGCATGATGCTGCTTAAGATCTGTGATCCGGACTACAGCTCCCCTGCCCTGAACGACTTTTCCATGGGCTTTGCCCTGATGTCCATCGTCAGTATGCTGACATCGCCCATCTACTACTCCCTGCTGGAGAACGGCAGTACACTGGCCAATTTCGGCTGGGCCGGTGTTATGGTGCTGATCTATACGGTCATGTTCCTGGCAGGCAGAGCGATGCTGAAACGGCAGAAACTGCAGACAAAAGGTTTGACCTACTGAAAGTGAGGAACCCAGGTTCCTCACTTTTTCAGTCTTCAATGATCTTCTGGTACGCAATGCGCGGACCGTTCTCTTCACTCGGTATGTAGATGGTACCGCAGGCTGTGAATCCGTTCTTTTCGATCAGCCTCTGCATGGAGAGATTGTCCGGATGGGTATCCACCCGCAGACTGCGGTATCCGATCCTGCGCGCATAGCGTTCTGCTTCTTCAAAGAACAGGTTCCCTGCACCTTTGCCTTTGCAGTCGTTGGCTACAGCCGTACGGTGGATGCTGACATACGGATCATCGTTCAGCCATTCACCGTTTTCAATGACTTCATAGGTCGGTTCCGGTGCCTCGGTGATATAGCACACACCGATGACCCGTCCGCTGTCGGTCACAACATATCCTTTCCCGTCCTCGATGTCGCTGAGTACGGTTTCCCGCACGGGATATCCCCATTGCCACTGGCGTACACCCCGGGCTTTCATATAGGCTCTGGCCTGGTCGTAGATGGCCGCCGCGGCATCCACATCCTCCGGCCTGGTCTTCCTGATCTCCATACTTACAGCTTCAGCCAGTCGGTATTGTCGAAGTAGTCGATCTTCATCGCCCGCTTGACATCCGCCATGGTCTCTTTTCCGGCTTCCCTGGCCACCTTTGTGCCTTCCACCAGGACATCATAGACATAGTCGAGGTCCTTCTCATACTCCCTGCGGCGTGTGCGGATCTCTCCCAGCGTATCCTGCATGATCGCATTCAGGAAACGCTTGACCTTGACATCTCCGAGTCCGCCCTTCTGATAGTGATCCTTCAGTTCATCCAGACCGGAGTATTCCGGCAGGAAGCGTTCAAAGTCACCCGGCCGGCAGAAAGCGTCCAGATAAGTGAATACCGTGTTTCCTTCAATATGCCCCGGATCACTGACACGGACATGCAGCGGATCGGTATACATCGTCATGATCTTTTCCTTGATCGCTTCCGGTTCATCCGAGAGATAGATGCAGTTGCCCAGGGACTTGGACATCTTTGCCTTGCCGTCCGTTCCCGGCAGGCGCAGGCTCGCTTCATTGTCCGGCAGAAGGATTTCCGGTTCCACCAGTGTTTCTCCGTAGATCCGGTTGAATGTACGTACAATCTCCCTTGCCTGCTCCAGCATCGGAATCTGGTCTTCGCCGACCGGTACTGTCGTCGCTTTGCAGAAGGTGATATCCGCAGCCTGGCTGACCGGATAGCATAGGAATCCGGCCGGGATTGCCCGGTCGAATCCTCTCATCTGGATCTCCGACTTGATCGTAGGATTCCGTTCCAGACGGGATACCGTCACCAGGTTCAGATAGAACTGCGTCAGTTCCGGCAGCTCCGGAATCTGGGACTGGATGAATACATGCGTCTTCTTCGGGTCAATGCCGCAGGACAGATAGTCCAGCGTTACCTGCAGAATGTTGGAGCGTACCTTGTCCGGATTGTCGAAGTTGTCCGTCAGTGCCTGCGCATCGGCGATCATAATGAATACTTTGTCGTACTCACCGCTGTTCTGCAGCTGTACGCGTCCTCTCAGTGAGCCGACATAATGGCCGATATGCAGCCTTCCGGTCGGGCGGTCCCCTGTCAGTATGATTTTTTCCATATTCCCTCCATGAAAAATACTTCTGTCCGAAAAGGACAGAAGTATCTGTTATGCCACCTTTTGGACAATGCACCATCATGCATGTTCCGGATAACGGCCGGAAACCCGTCAGCGCCTACTCGTTCCCTTTCGGACTGCCCTCATAAGCCCATTCACCGGAATCATCCATGCAGCCTTTCCACCGCCGGCTGCTCTCTGATCCTTCCGTATTCCGGTTACTCTCCTCAATCATCGGTTTACAGTGCTATTGTAGCACAGTTTCCTGTCCGGGACGGAAAAACTCACGCTGTCCCGTCTTCCGGTGCAAACAGGGAAATCACCCAGGCGCTGTCCACAACCGGGAAGTCCTCCTCCCGTACCCGGTAGAGATCCGGTGATGCGTCCATTTCTTCCTGCATCATGGATACCGGAATGAGGAAGGACATGCTTTTGTCGTCTGCCCGGACATTGATCTTCATGACTTCATTCTCAGTACGCTGGTATTCGATGGAAGTGATATCCTCCGGGGTTCCCTTCCGGTTGTCTACGTACTCAATGAAGGTATCATACTTGGCCAGCTCCACCATGATGTCATCCATGCCGTCTTCAAAGACGGCGATCTTTTCCGTGAATTCCTGCAGGGATGTGCATCTGCGCAGGCGGTATCCCTGTTCTGCCAGGGGTCTGCCCAGCTGTCCCAGCGGAGCTGTTTCCTTCTCGCTCACCAGCAGAGCGAAGCGCAGGCCGCGGTCAATGTACAGCAGTGGATACTGGATCATGTACTCTCTGCGGCAGTGCGGACAGGACACATGAAAGATATCTCCGGAACGGCAGCGCTCCTTCAGGTCCGGCTCGGAATCAGCGTCTATGACATCATACATTCTGACGCTGTAGGTATGTCCGCAGTAGGGACAGCGGTAGTCAATGGTTCGGTATTCAGCCATACAATCCTCAAAAATACCGGTATGAACCGGTATTGTTTAACGCCTTCTGCTTCTGGACATGATCTGCAGAATCCGCAGGAACAGGTTCAGGAAGTCCAGATACAGTTCGAACGCTCCGTATACAGCCAGGTTCTCCCGGATCTGCTGTCCCGGAACCGTGCCGTAGTAGAACTGCTTGATGCGCTGCATGTCATAGACCGTCAGGCCCATGAACAGGAACACAGCAAGGTAGTTGATGACGATGTTGTCGCGCAGGGCCGGGATGAAGAAGCTCAGCACCGTGCATACGATCAGGGCGATCAGACCGCCCATGAAGATTCCGGAGAACCTCGTCATATCCGTCCGTGTTGTATGCCCGATGATCGTGCAGCACACGAACATCACGGCTGTGTAGATGAACGCAGCGAATACATTGCCGGCACCGTAGACATACGGCAGGACACTGAAGGTCACGCCGGTCAGTACCGCATAGACATAGAACATCGTTTCGGCCATGGCTGTGCTCATGGTTGCCAGCTTCGCTGTCAGCAGTACGCACAGAATCAGCTGTACGACCAGAATGCCCAGCGACATCATCGGCATGCGGTAGAAAAAGGACGCCATTGCACCGCCCGAGGCCAGACTGCGGTAGCCCAGGAAGGCGATTACCGCTGTCAGGCTGAGGCCTGTGCTCATCTTTGTAAATACTTTGAGTATGTAGTTCTGAAGGCTTTCGCTTCCAGCTTGTGTATATCCATATTCACTCATATTGCAATACCTCCTTCCGGATCAACTATAATCATAGCTCGATTTGACCGGAAGTCAAATCCTCGGTTTCTGCGCACCAGTCACTGATCATGGCTGCAGGATCCTCTCCCTCAACGATGTCATAGGCCAGATGCAGTGTCTCACCGTTCTTCTTTTCCAGAACCAGCAGGCCGAGATCGTTTCCCTCCCGCTGTCCGGGATACATTTCTGCACCGACAATTTCTGTGCGGGGCAGGATGATGAACTGATTGCCTTTGTTCCAGACGAACCAGTCCCTGCCGTAGAACAGATACTGGCTATGGCCGGCTTCGGACAGCCGGTCGCTGTCGAACGAAGCACGGTCGGTGACCTGCTTCAGGATCCGGCTTGCCCGGGAGCGGGCAAGGAGCAGGCAGAAGATCAATGAGAGTGCAAATGCAGCAATTGTGATGAGCGCCGTCGCCCGGACGAGAACCCTGCCGAAGAACAGGCCGTGGGCGAGCAGAGCGGTCACGATGCCCGCCAGTACACCGAGCAGGGCTGCCCAAAGGAAGGCGCTTCTTCTGAATTTTGCACGGATGCGTTTTGAATTGTTTACTGTTCCAGCCATGTGCGGATTACCTCCATAATGCGTTTCTTGTCTTCGCTGCTTGTTGCATCAAACCAGTGCACAGGCATCTGGTGATTGAACCATGTATACTGTTTCTTTGCGTACTGGCGGGAATGCCTGGCAATCAGGTCTTCTGTCTCCTGGATGCTGCATTCTCCGTCAAAGTACGGTCTCCACTCTTTGTAGCCGATGCCCTTCATAGGCGGATCATCGAAGGTGACTCCCCGTTCCAGCAGTGAGGCGACCTCGTCCCGCAGGCCTCCCTGTACCATGGTATGTACACGGGCATTGATCCGTTCATAGAGTACCGCACGTTCCATGGTGCAGCCTACAATCAATGCATCATAGACCGGTTCATGGCTCTGCAGGGCGACCTGGTCGCTCTGCCGCTGTCCTGTTCTGCGCAGAATCGTCAATGATCTAAGCAGTCTTCTGCGGTTGTTCGGATGGATCTTGTCTGCCTGTACCGGATCCGCTTCCTTCAGCATCGTGTACAGTTCTTCGTTTGTATGGATTTCCAGCTGACTGTCCACGGCGGGACCGTCTTCTTCGTGGAAAGCATAGTCATAGAGGCAGGCTTTGAGATAGAGGCCGGTGCCGCCTGCGATGATGGGCAGGTGGGTTTCCCGGTCTATGACTGCCCGGGCTTCGCGCTGGAAATCCGCAGCGCTGTACGGTGTTTTCGGATCCAGGACATCTATGAGATAGTGCGGTATGCCCTGCTTTTCTTCCTCCGTGACCTTCCCGGATCCGATGTCGAAGCCACGGTAGACCTGTACGGAATCACCGCTGATGATGATGCCGTTGAACGCCTGCGCTGCCTGTACGGAGAACGCTGTCTTTCCGCTGGCCGTGGGACCGGCCACTACCAGTACTTTCTTCATCGTTTCAGTTCCTTTGCGAGGGACTCTTCATCGATGATGGTGAATGTAGGTTCCCGGTAGATGCCGAAGTACGGTTCCTCACACCGGGACAGATCGTCCGCGATACGCTGCAGATCCTCGCGTGTGAGGGCAGGCAGGACCATATGGTCACAGGCTGCCTTCGCTGCTGTCTCTGCACTCATACGCATACCGGTTTCTTCTTCCCGGAAGCGGTCGATCAGGTCCTGCAGGAATACTTCTTCCTCCAGTCCGAGCATTGTCTCCGGCAGTTCACGGACAAGTACCGTATCGCTGCCGAACGGTTCGAAGCGGATGCCGGCGGTTTCTGCCCAGTCATTCAGTTCTTCGATCCGTTCCACAGTATCCGTGCCGCACTGCAGTGATACAGGGACCAGCAGCGGTACCTGCCTGGTTTCTGTATTCTTCAGGATCGCTTCGTAGTGGATGCGTTTGCGGCAGGCTGTGAGATCCAGCACAGCCAGTCCCTGTTCCACCGAGCACAGTCCGTATCTGCCGTGCAGGATGCCGATGGCTTCCATGGGCGGGAATCCCTCCGGTTTGTGTACGGTATAGGATACTGCCGGCTCCTGCACCTGTATGAACGGACGGACTACGGGCAGGTCTTCATCGAAGCGCAGCTTTGTGTAGTGCGTCGTTTCCTGGAGCTTTGTTTCCGGTGCGCTCACAGTCTGATGAAGTGCGCTGTACAGGGTCTGCGCAATCAGCTCTGCCAGCTGGTTCTCCTTGCTGATGCGCACTTCCCACTTGGAAGGATGGACATTGACATCCAGCAGGTGGGGATCCATGGATACATTCAGGACCACCAGGGGATACCTCCCCTCCTGCAGGGATGTCCGGTATCCCTCGCTTACAGCATTGAACAGCCGGTAGCTGCGGATCATTCTGCCGTTGATGAAGATATGGATATAATTGCGGGATGCGCGGTTGATCTGCGATCTGACTGCGTATCCTGTCAGTGTATAATCATAGTCTTTGCCATCGATCTCTATGAGGTTCTCTGCCGCTTCCCTGCCCCAGACTTTGTACAGGACCTCAGTGAGATCGCCCTGTCCGCTTGTCCGGAATGCTTCCTTGCCGTCTGAAGTACAGATGAATGCAATCTCAGGATGCGACATGGCAAAAGCATGCACCGTATTCTGGACAAGCGTATTCTCATAGGAACCGCTCTTCATGTGCTTCAGTCTGGCCGGAGTACGGTAGAAGAGGCCTTCAACGGTAATCTCCGTTCCCTGGTCGCAGGGATAGGCTGCCGCAGCTGTGGCTGTGCCGTATTCGATGACAATCCGGGTGCCTTGTTCACCATCACTGGTGTTCATGGTTACTTTGGATACGGAAGCGATGGATGGAAGAGCTTCCCCGCGGAAGCCGAGTGTCCGTATGGACCAGAGATCACCCGGGCGCTGG
>JAEEYJ010000015.1 GCA_016291725.1 Solobacterium sp. | reverse complement strand
CTCACGGCGCACCGCATTCAGGCATACAAAGGTATTCACCAGAACCAGGAAACCGGTCAGCGGCATGGTCTGCTGCAGGCCTGCTGCCCTTACCATCCACAGCATCAGCAGATCCACCCCGCACATCACCGGGAAGTCCTCCCGGGCATGTCTGCTGTCCGCATTCTTCACGGCGCAGAGAAACCCGGCCGCTCCGCAGCACACTCCCGGCACGGACCACCCGTCCATTCCGTACGCAGCACCCAGGATCACCAGCCCCAGGCTGATCAGACTCATTTCCGCTTTCTTCATATTCTTCGTCCTCCTGCAGCTGAATACTACCCTTTTGCACCGATTACGGTGTACAATATGATGTACAGCGGGAAACAATTATGAAACCGGGCGATTCCATCAGAAGAACACTGATCGTACAGGATATACTGCGCTCCTGTTCCGATGCCAACCATATCCTGTCCATGAACGAGATTCTGGACGAACTGGACTTCCGGAACATCACAGCGGACAGAAGAACCGTGTACGATGCCATACATGCACTGCAGGAGAACGGCTGCGATATCCGCTACGTACGTTCACCGAAGCAGGGCTATTACCTGGAGCATACATTTACACCGGCGGAAGCCCTTGTCCTGAGCGACGCTGTGCGTACAAACCCGTCCCTGTCCCGGAAGGATACGGACGCACTGCTGGACAAGCTTCTTGCCGGACTCAGCAGCAGCCAGAAGAAAGAGCTGCAGAACACCCGGTCCACAACAGTAAAGACCGAGAATACTGCAGTGCTTGCTGCAATCGGCATCATCCAGCACGCCATTGCCGAACACCGCACCATCCGTTTCCACTACTATGATTTCACCCCGGCCAGAAAGAAAAAATACCGCCGCAGCGGTGAAGTCTACACCGTGGAGCCATACGCCATCGTCAGCGGAAACGGACGGTTCTACTGTGCTGCCTATACCGGTACGCACAGCGCCTTTGCTCCGTACAGGATCGATAAAATGGAGGATGTCATCATGACGGAGGAATCCTACGACCCCCGTCCGTTCGATGCCGATGCCTGGCTGCGCTCTTCGTTCAACATGTATACCGGAGACCCGCAGACCATCACCTGCCTGTTCGACAATGATCTGGCCAGTGCCGTCTTCGACCGCTTCGGTACGGACATCATCATCTCCTCCATGGAGGAAACCCGTTTCCGTGCCAGCATACGCACCGCCGTCACACCGACGCTGATCTCCTGGATCCTGCAGTTCGGCGAACGCATTGAAGTACTGCAGCCTGCCGGACTGCGCACTCAGTTGAAGGAAACCGGCGAATATCTCATCCGGACCTACGGAAAGGAGTCCTATGAACACCAAGGAAAAGATTGAACAGCTTCAGAACATCATTGATTCATCCCGTGCCATCGTCTTCTTCACCGGTGCCGGTGTCTCTACAGCGAGCGGCATCCCTGACTTCCGCAGCCAGGACGGACTCTACAGCCAGCAGTTCCGCTATCCGCCGGAAGAGATCATCAGCCATCATTTCTTCTATGATGATACAGAAGAGTTCTACCGCTTCTACAAACAGAAGATGATCTACCCGGACGCAAAGCCGAACATCGTCCATGAATACATCGCAAAGCTGGAAAAAGCCGGCCGATGCATCGGAACAGTAACCCAGAACATCGATGGTCTGCATACAGCGGCCGGATCCAAGGTCGTCTACGAGATCCATGGCTCTGTACTGCGCAATCACTGTGAAGACTGCGGCCGCTCATACTCGCTGGAGGATGTCATGGCGCAGGAAGGCGTACCGCACTGCAGACACTGCGGCGGGCTGATCAAGCCGGATGTCGTGCTCTATGAAGAACCTTTGGACGGCTTCATCCTGAACCGGGCCATCTCCCTCATACGGAGCGCCGATGTTCTGGTTGTCCTCGGTACGTCCCTCGTCGTCTACCCTGCTGCAGGACTGCTGCAGTACTTCAGCGGCCGGAAGCTTGTCCTCATCAACCGCGATGCTACACCGTACGACAGCGCAGCCGACCTGCTCATCCAGGACACCTTCGACCACGTATTCCCGTATCTGCATGTATAGACATACCGGACCGCTGCGGTCCGGTTTTTCTGCAGTACTGCCCGGGATGAATCATTCCCTGCACAAATAAAAAAGCCTTCCCTGGATACGGAAGGCTTCAATCGCTGATCCCGCAGCTGCGGAGGCTTGCCAGAAAATCTTCCTTGATTTCATCGTAGCCTTTGCCGTAGGCAACCGACAGTTCCTTCAGGATATAATCCATCGCCTTTGCCAGGTATTCCCCGTCAATGGCCGCCAGTTTCTTATGATTCTCCATCCTTGCTTTGTTCCGCATACTGGCCGTCTTGATGACCCGGATCAGGTCCTCGATGGAATCCCCTCTGAGCATCGCTACGTACTGGCTCTTCATGTTCGCCGGCTTGTCCACCAGCGGTTCAATACTCCCGATGCGCTCCATCAATGCCTCTGCTTCCGGAGGCGTAATGATGTCGCGCAGATGTCCTCCCTTGTTGGATACAGGCACCAGCATTCTTACTGACCCGTCGTCTGAAGCATAAGGAGTAAGGACATAACAATCTTCACCGCTTACCTGGCTGGTTTCCCGCCCGGCAACCCGGCACACATCGCGTCTGTATATGACAAGATCATCGATACTGTACATCAAAAAACCTCCTTATCTCTATTCATTATTATAACTATTTTTTATGCATTTTTCATGCATGGAATGGTAAAAAACGGCTTGATCAAGCCGTTTTCTGCATTATCCTTCCCCAGCGGACACACTGCCCTGCGTCTATACAATCTGAAGGATAAAGTTCTTCAGGTATTCCCCTTCATCGGATACCAGACGGACAGGATGGTCGGGCGCCGCATGGGCTTCCTTCACAATCCGTACTTCCACTCCGGCATCCCGCGCCGCGTCCATCAGCATCTCCAGGAACAGCTCCCGGGTCATATAGTGCGAACAGGAATTCGTCACCAGGTATCCCCCGCGCTTCAGGACCCGCATCGCCAGTGCGTTCAGCCGCCGGTAGCCGCTGCGGGCATTCTGCACGCTTCTTTTGTTCTTGGTGAACGCCGGCGGATCCAGGATGATCAGATCATACCTTTCATGCCGCTCCAGCGCTTCTTCCAGGAAATCAAACATATCCGCCTGAACGAAGCGTACGCTGTCCTGCATTCCGTTGAGCACAGCATTGCACCGGGCTTCCTCCAGCGCTGTTTCCGAGATATCCACTCCGGTGACCTCTGCCGCACCGCCCATCACAGCATTCAGCGCAAACGCGCCGGTATGCGTGCAGCAGTCCAGCACCTTCAGTCCTCTGCTCAGCGTACGTACACTCACCCGGTTGTACTTCTGGTCCAGGAAGAATCCGGTCTTCTGTCCGTTTACGATATCCACTTCATAGCGGATGCCGCATTCCTCAATCACGACCTTGTCCGGACCGGGTTCCGTATACCAGCCCTGTTCCTGCACCAGGCCTTCCTTCCGGCGCAGTGCGCCTTCATTGCGCTCATAGATGAACACCCTGGTCCCGTCCTCCACAAACAGATCCATCAAAGTACGGTACAGTACTCCCTTGCGCTGTTCCATACCGTAGGACTGGATCTCGCTCACCAGTACATTCTCATAGCGGTCCACGGTCACACCGGGCAGTCCGTCCGCCTCTCCGTGGATCAGCCTGCATGCGCGGAAATCATCGCCCATGACCTGCTTCCGGTATTCCACTGCATAGCGTACCCGCCGGATCCAGAAAGCGTCATCATAGACTTCATTGGCATTCTTTCCCAGAATCCGCACCCGGATCCGGGATACTTCACTCCAAAGGCCGCTGCCCAGATAGGTCCCCTTTTCCGAGAACACATCCACGGCAGCACCGTTCCCGATCATCCCTTCCTGTGAGAGGATTTCATCCTCATAGACCCACAGGGAGCCTGCCCGCAGGCTCTTCTCCTGCTTCTTTGTAACCACAATGGAGGGAAATACCGTATTGTTGTGCATATCGTTTTCTCCTGCAGGCATATGTTACCACGCCCGGTGCACTTTGTCAGTGTGGTTTGCCTTCTTCACTGCTATAATAACCAAGTATGGTATTCAGCTCCCTGACATTCCTGTATGCCTATCTGCCGGTGGTCCTGCTGGTCTATTTCCTTTGTCCGTGGAAGTACCGCAACTTCGTTCTATTCGCCGTCAGTCTGTTCTTCTACGGCTGGGGAGAACCGGTCTATGTACTGGTCATGGTTGCGTCGATCCTGATGAACTGGCTGATGGGCAGGATTATCGCCAGGCGGGAAGGAAAAGCCGCAAGGAACGCACTCATTCTGTGCATCGTGTTCAATCTGTGCCTGCTGGGCTTCTTCAAGTACGCCGGCTTCATCATCCAGAATCTCCGTGCGCTGGGACTGCGTTCCCTGCGCCCTGTGCAGGTCTCTCTGCCCATCGGCATCTCTTTCTACACCTTCCAGACCATGTCCTATCCCATTGATCTCTACCGCCGGCAGACCGAGGAACAGCACAGTCTGATCAGCTTCGGTGCCTATGTTGTCATGTTCCCGCAGCTCATCGCCGGACCGATCGTCCGTTACCGTGAAGTCGCGCAGGAACTGAATGAACGGTCGATCACGGTCGGGGATGCACATGACGGGCTGGTCCGGTTCTGCCAGGGACTGGCCAAGAAAGTACTGATAGCCAATTCCTGCGGTGCCGTCTTCGAAGAGATCAGCCGGCTGGCAGATCCGGACATGACCATCCTGACAGCCTGGCTCGGCATACTCTTCTATGCTCTGCAGATTTACTATGATTTCAGCGGCTACTCCGACATGGCGATCGGCATCGGCCGGATCCTCGGCTTCCACTTCCCGGAAAACTTCGATCATCCCTATACAGCCCGTTCCATCACGGATTTCTGGCGCCGCTGGCACATGACCCTTTCCTACTGGTTCCGCGACTATGTCTACATTCCGCTCGGAGGAAACCGCAAAGGCCTGCCGCGCCAGCTGGTGAACATCATCATCGTCTGGTTCCTGACCGGTCTCTGGCACGGTGCTGCCTGGAACTTCATTCTGTGGGGCATGTTCTACGGTTTCCTGCTTATACTGGAAAAGCTGTTCCTGCTGAAGTACCTGCAGAAGGCACCTCGCTTCCTGCAGCATTCCTACACCATGGCGGCGGTGCTGATCGCCTGGGTATTCTTTGCCTTTACCGATATCGGCCAGGGCATGCATTATCTGAGCAGAATGTTTGCTTCCCCTGCGCTGTACAGCGGACTGACGCTCTATTACCTGCGGGACAATCTGGCTGTGCTGCTTATCGGCATTCTGGCTTCCACAACCCTGCTGCAGAAAGCAGACCGTTTCCTGCAGGAGCGCCTGCCGTGGAGCACACCGCTGCTCTGCGCCGGCTGCCTGCTGCTGTGCACGGCTTTCATCGTAGATGCCAGCTACAACCCGTTCCTGTACTTCCGGTTCTGATATGAAAGAAAACACGCTGAAAAAACTGAATCTGCTGCTGTGCGGTACCATCATCCTTGTACTGTCCGCGGCTTTCATCGTGCTTCCGCGCCGGACCTTCTCCGAAAACGAAAACCGGGCGCTCGCTGCCGCACCGGACACATCCATGCGCAGTGTGTTCTCCGGCGACTTCGATACCGCCTTTGAGACCTGGTTTACAGACCATTTCCCGTTCCGGGACTTCTGGATCGGTCTGAAGGCATATACCAAGCAGTACAGCGGTTCGCTGGAGAACAATGATGTCTTCTTTGCGGACGATGGGTATCTGATCCGGCGGTTCCAGACCTATGATGAGCGTACTCTGATGCAGAACACGGAACTGATCCGGGAATTCTGCACAGATCAGGGTGTACAGCCGTACATTCTTCTGGTGCCGACGGCAGCCGGTACCCGGCAGACGCTGCTGAAAGCCGGATCCTACAGTCTGGACCAGGAAGCCCTCCGGGACCATGCAGAAGAACTGCTGGGATATCCGGTCATCAGGATCGACACATCCGTGGACCCCTTCTACTTCCGTACCGACCATCACTGGAACGCGTATGGTGCGCTGCAGGGATACAAAGCCATCTGCGCACAGGCGCTGCAGAAAGAGCCGGAAGACTTCACCATGACCGTAGTGGCCGATGACTTCCGCGGAACCATGTATTCCCGTTCCGGCGCTTTCCGGCATGCCGGGGAAGACATCGTCCGTCCCGATCATGCAGGACTGCAGGCGACGGTCACCCTTGAGGACGGCACCGTCCACGAAGGACTGTTCTTTGAAGAACGCCTCGCCGAAAAAGACAAATACATGTACTATCTTGACGGCAACCACGCATTCGAGTCCATTGAGACCAATGTACACAGCGGCAGACGCGCCCTCATTCTCAAGGACTCGTATGCCCATATCCTTGTACCCTACCTTGCGGCGGAATACGAGCACATCGATATGATCGACCTGCGCTACTTCCGCGGCAATGCGTCGGATTACCTTCAGGAGAATACGGATGTATGGTTCATCTACAGTCTGGACAACTTCTGCGAGGACCCCTATCTGGTATTCCTGAAATGAAGCTGAACTTTGTCAAAGCCGGAATCAACGGAGAAGGCATCGGCTATGATCACCGGAAGACGGTGTTCTGCCCCGGTGTGCTGCCCGGTGAAACCGCTGAAATACGAATCACAGAAGACCATGAGCGCTGGATGAAAGCGGAATGCCTGCAGCTGCTGGAGACCTCCCCGCACCGTGTGATACCTGCCTGCCGGGATCAGAGAGCCTGCGGCGGCTGTCCTTTGATGTGCGCGGACGCTGAGCTGATGAAGGAGATCAAGCTCTCCCTGCTGAAGGAAGCCCTGTGGAAGTACGGGCATGTCAGCGAGCAGTTCATCCGGGATCTGCACGAAGCGCCGGACTCTCTGCACTACCGTTCTGCCTGCAAGCTTCCGGTAAAGGAATACCGGGGAAAGCTGGTGACTGGCATGTACGCGCCGGAGTCCAGCCGGTTTGTTCCTGTGGCGCACTGCGAAGTACATACCCGTGAGCTGGAGGAACTGCGCACCGGTGTGCTGGAGGTGCTGAACAGGCATCACATCAAAGCTTTTGACACAAAGACCGGAACCGGGCTCCGGTACCTGGTCCTGCGCGTGATCCAGGATCATGCCCAATGCACGTTCATCACGGGCAGAGACACCCGTTTCCCTGAGGCCTGCATCCAGGATCTCGCAGCCCTGCCGCACCTCGAATCCATCGCTCAGAGCGTCAACAGTGACCGCCGCAGCCGGGAGCTCTTCGGCTCACGTGTACGGACACTCTACGGAACGGAACACATTGAAATCACTCTGGACGGTGTACGGCTTCGCCTGAGCCCTGCTTCCTTCTTCCAGCTCAACGTGGAGCAGGCACTGCAGCTCTACCGTACAGCGGTAGCCAAGGTGCAGAACTGCCGGACGCTTGTGGAGACCTACTGCGGCGTCGGTGCGATGTCCCTTATGGCAAAGGACAAAGCGCAGACCATCTGCGGCATTGAGAATGTACCGGATGCCATTGAAAACGCAAAGTACAATGCGTCCATCAACGGTGCGGATCATGTCCGCTTCCTGTGCGATGATGCAGCAGAAGGCTATATCCGGCTGGCGAAGAAGCAGCGCTTTGATACGATGCTGGCGGATCCGCCCCGTTCCGGTATGGATGATGCCATGCTGGAAGCCCTGGAAAACTATCCGGTGGACCGGCTGGTCTACATTTCCTGCAACCCGGTAACCCTGGCCAAAAACCTGAAGGTGCTCAAGAAGACCTATGAACTGCGGACGGTCATTCCCTTTGACCTTTTCCCGCAGACACCGCATGTAGAAACTGTATCCGTGCTGACCCGCAGAGGAGTCAAAGGCCTATGATCGACCTGGTACGCTATGGAAACGATCTGGTTCTGACCGTGCGGGATGAACAGGATGGGAAGACCCTGCCGGAGGTCCTGGAGATCTCCGCGAAGACAGGATATCTGCTCCAGCAGGAGAAGCGCCTTGTGCTCAATCATAAGCCGATGGACATCCTGCACATCCTGCACACAGGAGAAGGCATTACCATCCATCTGAAGGAAGAATCACTGGACTATACCCCGGCAGACAGAGCCTGCCGGGTGGTCTATGAAGATGACTGGATCTACATTGCCCACAAGGATCCCGGCATCATTGTTCATGATGGCTTTGACAATAAAGACACGTTTGCGGCCCAGGCAGCTGCCTGGCAGGTCCGCAATGGCATAGAAGCGCCGGTACGCTACATTCACCGCCTGGACCGGGAAACGAGCGGTCTGATCCTGTTCGTCAAGCATCCCCTGTTCCAGCCGCTGTTCGAGAACATGCTGAGGGAGAGAAGGATCCACCGCAGCTATCTGGCTGTCTGCTGGGGCAAGGTCCGTCCCGGACAGCGTTTCCACTGGACGGATCCGATCGGGAGGGACCGCCATGTAAACGGCAGGTACCGGGTATCCCCTTCCGGAAAACCGGCGGAAACCGATGCGGTTGTACTGCTGCGTGATTATCCCTTTGTTGTTCTGAAGTGCGAACTGTTGACAGGAAGGACCCATCAGATCCGGGTGCATACGTCCCACGCCGGGCTGCTGATCGTCAATGACCCGCTCTACGGCCGCAGCACCAAGGACTTCCCCCGCATGGGCCTGTACGCCTGCGAAATGCGCTTCATCCATCCGTTTACGGGAGAGCCTGTACTGGTGCAGGACAGGCTGGATCCATCCCTCAGACGCTTCCGCGGTCTGAAGGATGCCCTGGATAAATATCAGGTAAGAAAATGAGCCGGAACGACCGTATGACCATGATGGCAGAGCTCCCGGTACACCGGGTTCTGCTGAAAATGAGCCTGCCGATGATGATTTCCTTCTTCATCCAGGCCATGTACAACATCGTTGATTCCATGTTTGTTGCCCGGATCTCGGAGAACGCACTGACAGCTGTCTCCCTGGCTTTTCCTATGCAGCAGATTGTGACTGCCATCGCGGTAGGCACCGCGACCGGGGTCTCCGCCGTATGGGCCAGGCACATGGGACAGGGACAGAAGGACAGCGCGTCCCGGGCGATCCGGACCATGACCTTCATGAGCCTGTCCTTTACTGTTCTCTTCCTCATACTCGGTCTGTTCGTCTCCGGTCCTCTGTACCGCATCCAGACGGATGTACCGGAAATCGCAGAGATGGGCGCGGTCTACCTGATGATCAACTGGTGCTTTTCCTGCGGGTCCATCTTCGGCAAGTACTATGAAAGGCTGCTGGTATCGGCAGGCATGGCTTCACTCTCCATGACCGCCATGGCATTGGGGGCTGTGTTCAATCTGATCTTCGATCCATTGCTGATCTTCGGCATTGGCCCCTTCCCCCGCATGGGAATTGCCGGTGCGGCGTGGGCAACGGTCGGCGGACAGATCTTTGCAGCAGTGATCGCTGTCCTGCTCAACCGGAAATACAATGCAGCCGTGCGGGATGATATGCTGAAACCGGCTTTCTCTTCGAGGGAAGCCGCGGCCATCTTCCGTGTCGGACTCCCTTCCATCATCACGATGGGGCTGTCCTCCATGACCAGTTTTATGATCAACCAGATCCTGCTGGTCTATTCCACTACGGCAACCGCTGTCTACGGAATCTGGATGAAGCTGCAGAATTTCTGCTATATGCCGAGCTTCGGCCTAAACAACGGTCTGGTGCCAGTACTGTCCTACAACTACGGTATCGGGAAGAAGGAACGGGTCAGGCAGGCGATGAAGCTGTCTGTCTGCACCATTGCCCTGCTCATGTGCTGCCTGGCAGTGCTGTTCGAGATCATTCCCGGAACCATCCTGACCCTGTTCAGCGCAGGGGATACGATGCGCACCATCGGTACTGCCTGCCTGAGAGCCTGTGTCCTCTCTCTGCCCTTCGGGGCGGTATCCATGATCCTGTCCACCAGTATGCAGGCACTGGATCATGCCCGCTACTCTTTCGTCATCAACATCCTGCGCCAGTGTGCACTGCTCATCGGCGGCTTCGCACTGCTGTCCGCACTTACACACAGCCTGCAGCTGATCTGGCTGGCGGTACCGTTTACCGAGATCACAGTATTTCTGCTGAGCACTGTATTGTACAGCCGCTTCCGCAGGAATCTCGGAATCTGAACATTATAAAAGCATCCTCCTGAGGGATGCTTTTATGATGGTTTCTACTCTACTATGTCGCAGACATCGATCCAGGCTTTGTACCCGGAATACTTCTCCAGTTCCTCCAAGGACAGCTTGATCGCTGCGTGCGGTCCGCCGCAGGCAGGGTAGACATACGTGAACCGTTTCAGTGACTCATCCAGGTATACCGTACACCCTTCCTTCAGTCCGAACGGGCAGACACCGCCGATCAGATGGCCTGTACGCTCCACTACTTCTTCTCCCCGCAGCATCCGTGCTTTCTTGTGGAATGTCTCCTTGTATTTGTGGTTGGAGATCTTCGCGTCTCCTGCCATGCAGATGATGATGGTTTCCTCATCCAGCGCAAAGGACATCGTCTTGGTGATCTCCTGTTCCCGGCAGCCGAGCGTCTGCGCCGCCAGTGCTACTGTTGCCGTAGACTCCTCCATCTCCAGGATCCTGTCTTCCATACCGAACTGCCTGAAATAGGCTTTGACTGTTTCAACCGACATATTGCTCTCCTGTCTCCAGATATTCCTTCAGCGCGTCCAGCGCTGCCTGTGCATCATGATAGCCCAGCCAGTACAGATCCCCCAGTTTCTCTACATCCGTTTCAAACCGGGATACCGTCACTTCTTCACTCGGAGCGATCACGAACAGCTGTCCGCTCTTCTCCATGGCGTTGATCCGTTCCACCAGCAGATTGTACCGGGGTGCTTCTTCCTCCAGTGCCCGCTTGATCTCCGGATACTCATAGTAGGCAAGCTGCGGCAGCGTGATGGATCCGCTCTTCTTGCGGAAATTCCTGTCCCGGGTGCGGATCAGCACCACTTTGCGGAAACCTTCTTCGAACGGCTTGTCCAGCGGGATCTTCTCACCGATGCCGCCGTCCAGATACTTCATGCCGTTGATCTCTACCGGTTCGGACACATAGGGCACCGTTCCCGATGCCTGCACTGCCTGCCGGAAATACGGTGTCTTCCCTTTTTCGAAGAATTCCACCTTGCCGGTATAGCAGTTCGTCGCTGTTACGAGCAGACGCCGCTCCGGCTCCAGAAAACGCTTCATATCGAACTCATCACTGCCGAGGAAGGATTCAAAGAAATACGAGAACCCGGTGACACCGTGGTCCCTGCGCAGTGCAGACAGTCCGGAATAATCCTTGTCGAAGCGGTGGGACAGATTGTAGTGCGCAGACAGACCGATCTGACCGGACAGATAGCACAGCGCAGTCAGCGCACCGGCCGAGGTCCCGATCGTCGTCTGCAGATTGATGCCCGCCTGCATCATAGCGTCCACAGCGCCCTGGCTGTACAGGCAGCGCCATCCACCGCCCTCCAGTACAAGGCATCCTTCCGTTACCGTATGCGGGGCTGTCCCCAGCGGGATCTCCTCCAACCGTGAATAGACGGCTTCCCCTCTTCTTCTCATACAGATTCTCCTTCTTTCTCCAGATTCTCTCTGGCTACCGCCAGCATCAGTTTGATCCGGTTTTCCTGGTTGACCCTGGTCGCCGAAGGATCGTAGTCCACCGGCGTGATATTCGCTTCCGGATAGCGCTGCCGGATGCGGTTTACGACACCCTTGCCGGCAATATGGTTCGGCAGGCACCCGAACGGCTGCGCACAGACAATGTTCACATAGCCGTTTTCAATGAGCTCCACCATTTCAGCTGTCAGAAGCCACCCCTCTCCCATCTTGGCGCCGAGGGAGAGAATGCCCTCCGGCTTCGTCATCAGATCATAGAAGGACCCCGGGGCATAGAACCCGTATTCCTTCAGTGCCTTCGACATCTGTATCCCGATGCTGTTCAGCACCTTCAGCGCTGCAGCAGCGTACCGGCCCATTTTCGGACTGATGCCGTAGAATTCCGTATCCATGGCCCAGTTCGCGCAGCAGTATTCAATATAGCCCATGAGGCCTGGCAGGCAGACTTCGCAGTCCTGGCTCTCCAGGAAATCCACCAGATGGTTATTGCCGGTGGGTGAGAACTTAACATAGATTTCTCCTACCACACCTACCTTGACCTTCGGTACCCGGTCCAGTGCAATATCCGCAAAATCCGCACAGATCTGCCGGAAGTGCTTGCTGAAGGAAGGAATCAGGTAATGCCTGTCTTCCCGGATCCAGCGGTCTACGGTCGTAATCCACTTCTCCGTCATGCGCTCGGCATCCTCCGGATCCACGGCATAGGCGTGGGTCTCATTGCGCAGTGCCATGATCAGGTCTCCGTACTCCACCGCTGCCAGCAGCTTCATTGCGAGCTTCTTCGTCATCGGCATCATGGAGCCCGGCTCCAGCCCGTTCGCGTTCGCGCTGGCAACGGGTATGTTCCCGTAGCCGGAGCGCACCAGCGCCTTCCGCAGCAGCTTGATGTAGTTCGAAGCCCGGCATCCACCGCCGGACTGGGAAATGATCAATGCTGTATGATCCAGATCGTATTTTCCGCTGTTCAGCGCCTCCAGAAACTGACCGATGACGATCAGTGCCGGATAGCAGGTATCATTGTGGACGTACTTCAGTCCCTGCTGGGTGACTTCGCTCGACCCGCTGCCGAGCAGTTCCACCCGGTGGTAACCCTCGCTCTCCAGGGCTGCTTTGATCAGCCGGAACTGGATCGGGCACATATTCGGAACCAGAACAGTGTAGTCCTTGAGCATATCCTTGGTGAAGTTCGGTGTCAGATATTCCATCAGCGCACCTCCTTCCGCTCGTCCACAGCCGCCAGCAGACTGCGCAGCCGGATATTCACTGTACCCAGATTGGTGATCTCATCGATCTTCAGCTGGGTGTAGAGCTTCCCGCCTTCCTGCAGGATCTCCCGTGTTTCATCCGTTGTGATGGCATCCAGACCGCAGCCGAACGATACCAGCTGGACCAGATCCATGTCCTCCTGGTAGGTGCAGTATTTGGCTGCCGCGTACAGCCGGCTGTGGTAGGTCCACTGGTTCAGCACAGAGGTGCCGAATTTCGGTACAAGGTGGCTCAGACTGTCTTCCGTGATAACCGCGCATCCCAGACGTACGATGAGCTTGTCGATCCCGTGGTTGACTTCCGGATCCACATGGTACGGTCTGCCGGCGAGCACGATGATATGCTTGCCCTGCTGACGTGCCAGTTCGATGATCTGCTCACCCTTTGTCCTGAGATCCTGCATATGGATCTCATACTCCGCGTACGCTGCACCGATCGCTGCTTCAATATCCCGGGTCTTCAGATCCGGGAAGTGCTTCCGGATGATCTTCGGGAACCGTTTCCGGAACTCCTTCCGGTCGGATACATCGACATATTCATTGATGAACCGCATATTCTCCAGCTCACTGCAGTTGTCCTTCAGTACTTCCGGATAGTAGGCCACAATGGGACAGTTGTAGTGATTGTCCCCCAGCCCCTCATCCATGTTGTAGCTCATACAGGGATAGAAAACAGCGTCTACATCCTGCTGGGAAAGCCAGTGGATGTGCCCGTGCGCCAGCTTGGCCGGATAGCACGCGGTATCGCTCGGTATGGTCCCCTGCCCTTCCTGGTACATCCGCCGTGTTGACTGCGGGGAAACCTTTACCTTGAATCCCAGCATCCGGAACAGGGTATACCAGAACGGCAGAAGCTCGTACATATTCAGAACCAGCGGAATGCCGATCGTTCCCCGGCTTCCTCTGCCTTCCCTGGAAGCATAGTCCTGCAGGAGCTTCATCTTGTAGGCATACAGGTTCAGGGAATCATCGCTGCTCTTGCCGGTGATCGGATGATCGCAGCGGTTGCCGGAAATCATCCGCTTGCCGTCCTGGAACGTGTTGACCGTCAGCATACAATGGTTCCCGCAACCCTGGCACAGGAAGGAAGTCACCTTCTGGAAAAACCCGGCAATCTCCTGCTCGTTCAGTACCGTACTGACATGGCCTTCCGGTGTATGGGCTCTGCCGTACAGTGCAGCACCGTAGGCACCCATCAGACCGGCGATGTCAGGACGGATGACGTCAACACCCATTTCCAGCTCGAACGCGCGCAGTACAGCATCATTGTAGAACGTACCGCCCTGCACAACGATCCGCCTGCCCAGTTCCTCTGCGGAAGCGCAGCGGATGACCTTGTACAGTGCGTTCTTGACCACAGAGATGGAAAGTCCTGCACTGATGTCCTCAATGGTCGCCCCGTCCTTCTGGGCCTGCTTGACCTGGGAATTCATGAACACCGTACAGCGCGACCCCAGGTCCACCGGACGTTTGGCATAGAGGCCGAGGTCCGCGAAGGATTCCACATCATAGCCGAGCGCACGCGCAAAGGTCTGCAGGAAACTCCCGCAGCCGCTGGAGCACGCTTCATTCAGGAAGATGTTCGAGATAGCCCCGTCCTCAATGCGGAAGCACTTCATATCCTGGCCGCCGATATCAATGATGAAATCAACGTCCGGCATGAAATGCTTGGCAGCGGTGAAGTGCGCCACGGTCTCGACTACACCCACATCACAGTGGAATGCATTCTTGATCAGCTCCTCCCCGTAGCCTGTCGTGGTCACACTGGCAACAGACAGTCCCGGATGATCCCGGTACAGCTCAGCCAGCTTTTCCTTCACCAAGGTTACCGGATTGCCGTCATTCGGCTGGTACCAGGTGTACAGCAGTTCCTCATGGTCATTGATGACCGCCATTTTGATCGTTGTCGAACCGGAATCAATGCCGATATGCACCGGCCCGCAGTCCCGGCCGAATACACCGCGCTCCACTGCATCCTTTGCATGCCGCTCCCGGAAATGCTGGTAGACCTCCTCTGAGCTGAACAGTGCCGGCAGACTGTTGTATACTGCAGTGCCTGCATAGTTCCGCAGGCGCTCGATCGCATCTGCGAGGTCCACCTCTTCATCCGCATACCAGGCTGCACCGAGAGCGACGTAGTACAGGGAGTTCTCCGGGCAGATGCCCGTGACACCGAGCGGACT
>JAEEYJ010000014.1 GCA_016291725.1 Solobacterium sp. | reverse complement strand
ACCCGGTATCGGCTTCCGGCTACCGGGCTGTTTCCGGTTCCCTTCACGTAGGCGGAGAGGCAGTCAATGAAGCGCTGGCTCTGGCAAAGCTGGGAAACAGACCGGCGGTTCTCTGCGGCCTTGGCCAGGATGAAGCGGGAGAGATGATTGTCCATCAGCTGAGGGAAGCAGGTGTTGATACCTCCCTGATCCAGCGTTCTGCGCATCCGACACCGGTTACGACCATGTTTGTCAGGGATGATGGTACCCGTCAGTCCATCACCAACCAGGCTCATTTCTACAATTTCCATCCTGAGCAGCATCTGGATGAATCTCTTCATCCCAAAGCACTGATCCTGGGTTCCCTGTTCCGGGCACCTTTCGATGATCCGGCCGTCACGGATGCGGTTCTGCGCTTTGCGCACGCTCGGGGCATCCCGGTCTTTGCGGACACCAAGCTTCCCAACTCCCGTCCCTGCACGCTGGAGGAAATCCGCTCCTCCCTGCCGCTGATTGACTGGATTACACCGAACGAGGATGAAGCCCGTTTCTATACCGGCAAAGATGATCCGGAAGAAATGGCAGAAGCATTCCTGCAGTACGGCGTAAAGAATGTGATCATCAAGCTGGGAGCCAAAGGGTGCTGCTTCCGCAGCCCCGACGCTTCCTGCTCCCTGCCGGCATTCCCGATCGAAGCGGTCGATGCGACAGGTGCCGGGGACAACTTCCTGGCCGGATTCGTCAGCGAACTATTGCGCGGGAGCTCTGCCGAAGACGCTCTGCGCTTCGCGAATGCCTGCGGAGCGATCTGCACAACAGCCGCCGGTTCTTCAGCAGTCCTGAAGAACAGAGCACAGGTACAGGAATTCCTGAAGAAACAAACAGCCATCGGATAAGCCGGTGGCTTTTTATATGCAGCAGAGTACATAAAACCCCCTTGTACAAGGGGGTTCACTGTCAATGACGGAACAGAAATGTCAGCAGCCAGATGAACAGTCCGAAGGCAGCAGCGTATACCAGCCAGATCAGTATTGCCGCCCGCAAGGCACCGAAGAGATACCAGCGGCCTTCTTCCCGGGTGAACGGATCATCATTGCTCCGGGATGCACTGCGGTATTCCTGGGCCTCTTTCCTGCGGCGGTCGCTTACCGCCTGCGGCAGGAACAGACTCCTCTTCCGGACATCTGTCATATCAGCGATGACCCGTCCGTCATCATCGTCATACTGCTTCTTCACTTGTTTGCACCATCATACAGATGACAGACAACGAAGTGATCCGGCTCAACTTCCACCATCGCCGGAATATCCGTTCTGCAGCACGCCATGCACTCCGAGCAGCGTGTATGGAACTTGCAGCCGGCCGGTGGATTTGCCGGGGAAGGAATGGACCCCTCCAGTACAATCCGGTTCATCTTGGCATCCGGATCCGGTACAGGCACAGCAGAAAGCAGCGCCTTGGTGTACGGATGCAGCGGATTGTTGAAGATCCGCTCTGTAGGTCCGTATTCCACCAGGTTGCCCAGATACATAACACCGACTGTATCGGAGATATGCTCTACGACCGAAAGATCATGGGAAATGAAGAGATAGGTCAGATTGTGCTTTGCCTGCAGTTCCTTCAGCAGGTTGATGATCTGTGCCTGGATGGAGACATCCAGCGCAGATACCGGCTCATCGCAGACCACGAATTCCGGATTCAGGGCCAGTGCTCTGGCAATGCAGATCCTCTGCCGCTGTCCACCGGAGAATTCATGGGGATAGCGGTCCTTCTGGAACGGCTGCAGTCCGCATTCATCCATGATCCTGTCGATGTAATCATCGAATTCTTCCTTCGGAACGATTCCGTGCTCCCGTACCGCTTCACCGATGATTTCACCGACCGGCATCCGCGGCTGCAGGGAAGAGAACGGGTCCTGGAAGATGATCTGCATCTTCGGACGCATAGCGCGCATCTCTTTCGGTGAGAAGTCATAGACTTCCTTTCCGTTGAACAGCACCTGTCCGGCTGTCTTCTCCCCGCTCAGGCGCAGGATTGCTCTTCCGGTCGTTGTTTTGCCGCAGCCGGATTCACCGACCAGTCCCATGGTCGTTCCCCGCTTGATGTTGAATGTGATGCCGTCGACTGCCTTTACCCAGCCGACCGTCTTCTGCAGCATACCGCCTTTGATGGCGAAATACTTCTTCAGGTTGTTGACCATCAGAATGTACTGCGGGTCATACTCCACAGGAGTAAAGGAGGTATCGATCTTCAGATTCTGTGCTTCGGACATCATTCCTCCTCCTTCCCTTCTTCCGGATAATACCTGTAGCAGGATACATAGTGTGTATCACTGAGCTGGATCATCCGGGGATATTCACCGCTGCAGCGGGCAATGCACTGATCACAGCGGTCCTTGAAGTAGCAGTAATCCGGCATATTGATGGGATTCGGCACCTTGCCGGGAATGGAGTACAGGGAATCCACCTTCCTGCCCACCACCGGTTTGGAAGCCATAAGACCGATCGTATACGGGTGGCTGGGATGATGGAAGATATCCGCAGCCGTACCTTTCTCTACGATTCTGCCGGCGTACATGACGACGACGTAGTCCGCCATCTCGGCAATGACACCCAGGTCGTGTGTGATGAACATGATCGAAGAATTGATCCTGTCCTTCAGATTCCTCAGCAGATCCAGGATCTGGGCCTGGATGGTGACATCCAGTGCGGTAGTCGGTTCATCCGCTATGATCACCCGCGGATTGCAGGCGAGCGCCATGGCAATCATGACTCTCTGCCGCATACCGCCGGACAGCTCATGCGGATACATCTCATAGACACCCTGCGAGTTGGCGATGCCGACCAGTTCAAGCATTTCAATCGTTCTCTGCTTGATCTGTTCCGGTGTCAGGCCCTTCTCGTTGTGCAGTTCAATGACCTCGTTGACCTGTTCCCCGATCCGGAATACCGGATTCAGGGCTGTCATCGGTTCCTGGAAGATCATGGATACATAGTTGCCGCGCAGCTGCTGCATCACTTCATCCGGTGCCTTAGTAACGTCATAGGCTTTATCACCCAGGTTCAGCCTGATTTCACCGGCTACCGTCTGACCCTGCGGTCTCTGCAGCAGGCGCATGAATGACAGGCTGGTTACAGATTTGCCGCAGCCGGATTCACCGACGACACCGACCGTCTTCCCCTGAGGGATATCGAAGGAAACGCCGTCCACAGCCTTGACCGTACCTGCATCCGTAAAGAAGTAGGTATGCAGGTTGTCGAACTCCACAGCATTGTTTTCATCGTGCATCCGGGTCAGGTATTCCGACTCCGGTACATTGGTACGCTTGTTTTTCTTTTCGTATTCATCGGTAATCCGCCGGTTCTCACGGGAGATTCTGCGGGCTTCCTTTGCGGAGAGATAACCATCGTTTTTCTTTGCCATTGTATTTCTCCCCTCTACCGCTTCATACGCGGGTCAAACGCATCACGAAGACCATCACCGACCAGATTGAACGCCAGCACCGTCAGCAGCAGCAGTATGCCTGCCGGGATCCAGACAAACCAATAGTTGGTCAGGACAAAGGTATCGTTGACATCACTGATGATGTTGCCCCAGGACGCAAACGGGAACTTGACGCCCAGGCCCAGGAAGGACAGTGTCGCTTCGGTAAGAATGGTGCCGCCCAGACCCATCGTAACGGATACAATCAACTGAGGGATGACATTCGGAATCAGGTGCTGCATAATGCGGCGCTTCACGGACAGTCCGGTTGCCTCCGCTGCCGTCATGAACTCCTGCTCCCGCAGGGACAGGATCTGTCCTCTGACCATGTGGGCAATGCCCGGCCAGCCCAGGAAGCCCAGGATCATCATCAGATAGACCATACGGATCTGCGGATCAACATGCATGTTATCCATTGCCGCACCCAGAATAATGATCAGCGGTGTCGAAGGAACGCAGTAGAAGATATCAACGATACGCATGATCAGCATATCGACCCATTTGCCGAAATAGCCGGCAATGCCGCCGAGAATCATACCGAGGATGGTCGCGATCAGTTCAACGATGAAGCCGATGGTCAGGGATACTCTGCCGCCGTACATCAGACGTGTCAGCATATCCATACCGTTCTTGT
>JAEEYJ010000099.1 GCA_016291725.1 Solobacterium sp. | reverse complement strand
CTGCCAGTTCCTCCCGGGGCAGTTCCTTCATTCTTTGTCTGATGTTCATGGTTTCTCCTCGATTCTGTAATCCTTCAGCATACCGCTGAGCTTTTCCGGACCTCTGACACGGATGTGATAGCCTTCGTTCTTCTCTTCCAGGATGTCGATGTGGATCATCTGGGCAGCCCGGTGCAGCAGGTCTCCTTTGCTGTAAGGGATGAAGCACTCAAATACCGTTTCCTCCGGATACAGTGTCTCCGTGATCATCTGCAGCACCGTGTCCATCCCTTCGCCTGTACGGCAGGATACCAGCGGTGTACAGTCCGTTTCTTCCTTCAGCTTGTCCGCCTTGTTGTATACGCGCAGTACAGGGATGCCGCCGGCACCGATCTCCTCCAGTGTCTGTTCGCAGACCCGGGCCTTTTCTTCGTACTGCGGATCACTGATATCAATGACGTGAATGAGCAGATCCGCTTCCCGCACCGACTGCAGGGTAGAACGGAACGATTCCACCAGTTCATGGGGAAGGTCCGAGACAAAGCCGACGGTATCGTACAGCAGGAAGTGCTGCATTCCCCAGCGTACATTGCGTACACTGGTATCCAGGGTGGCAAACAGCTGGTCTTCCTCCAGTACCTCTGTTCCCGGATGGCTGCACATCTGCAGCACCCGGTTCATAAAGCTGGATTTCCCGCTGTTGGTATACCCTACCAGGGCAGCCCGCCGCAGAAGACTCCTTCTGCGCCTGTGCTGCGCGCTGCTTTCTGCGCGCTCCAGCTTTGCCAGCTGGCGGTTCAGTTCCTTGATCCTGGCTGCGTATTCCCGCCGCAGCTGCACGGAACGGATTTCGCCGGCTCCCCGGTTCCGGCTGGTGCCGCCGCGGGAATGCTCTGCAGTATCCCCGCTCTCATTCACAGAGGAGAGACGGTGGCGCAGAGCAGCGATTTCCACCTGGATCTGGGAAGGACGGCTGTCCGCTCTCATGGAAAAGATTTCCAGGATCAGTTCTGTACGGTCCATCACCGGATATCCGGCTTCTTCCGCCAGTCTGCGGGCAGAAGCCCAGGACATCCGCATTCCGGCAACGATGAGGTCTGCCTCATGGTACTGGGCAGCAGAGCGGATCTCTTCGACCTTTCCCCGGTGGAAGAAGATGCGGGGATCCGGATGGTCCGTCTGCTGTACAATAACCTGCACCGCTTCGATTCCCGCCGCATCACAAAGAGACAGACATTCCTCGATGGCGTAGTCCCTCCTGCCTTTATCCCTGGATGGATATCCGTAGACCAGTATTGCTTTCCTCTCAGTCACAGTAAACGTCTTCTCCTCCGACAACCGTACGGATGATCTTCGCTTTCAGAATATCCTCCACCGGACACTGGGTAATATCGGTATCCATGACTGTGAAGTCTGCGTAGTAATCCTCAGCGATCCTGCCGATGACATCATCCATGCCGAATGCCTTCGCGCCTTTCTCCGTATAGGACTCCAGCGCCTGATCCACGGTGAGGCACTCTGCCTGGTTCATCCGGTCACCGCTCATCAAGGATGTCCGGGTAACAGCGAAATAGATGCCCCGCAGTGCATCGGGAATCTCCACCGGCGCATCGGAACCGTTGCTGGTATTGGTATTCTCATACAGGGTCTTCCAGGGATAGCTGGTCTCTGCCAGCTCCGGCTTCACCCGTTCCTTGAGGATCGCCGCATCGCTGTCCACGAACAGGGACTGGATATAGCAGTTCAGCTGACTGTCAATGGCTTCCTGTGTCTGGTCCGGACGCATGATCTGGCAGTGGACAAGGCCGTAGCCGAGCGGATTGCCGGGGAGAAGATACTTCCGGTAGACCCGCAGGACCTGATCTACAGCACCGTCACCGATTGCGTGGGTGATGGCCGGCATATTGTAGCGGTTCGCCAGCCCGACCATGATGTCCATCTTTTCTTCATCGATGTCTACTGTTCCTGTTGTCGTCGGATCATCGGCGTACGGTGCGCTCATCTTTGCGGTACGGCCGCCCAGGGATCCATCGGCGATGATCTTCAGCGGACCGATGCTGAAGTATTCATTCCCGACTCCGGTGGTGTATCCTTCATCCAGGAAGGAAGCCAGGTCCTCCGGTGTCCGGAATTCACACTGTTCGTTGACCCGTACGGTCATTCTTCCCTGGTAGGAAAGGCGCAGAAAGATATCCAGCGGCATCCTGTAGCTGTCCGAACGCAGCAGGAAGTCATCGCTGCCGCAGGATGTAATGCCGTAGGCATTGAGTGCCCGCATGCCCTGTACAATGTATTCTTCGAACTCTGCCGCATTGGCATGGCCGAGGGTGTCAAGCATCGGCCGCATCGCGTTTTCCTTGAGCAGTCCGTTTTCATAGTCGATTTCACCGCCTTCAATGGAAGTCCCGGCATCGATGCCGCACATCTCCAGCACCTTTGTATTCACACAGGCAATATGCCCGCAGTGCCGGGTCAGCACGATGGGAATCTCTGCAGATACGGAATCCAGATCGGCTCTGGTGATGGCTTTCGGACCGTTGGTGAAAGCTGACTCATTGTAGCCCATGCCCTGCAGGACCTGTCCCGTCACCATTTCCTCTTTCTTCGCATTCAGCGCCTGTATGATCTCTGCAGCGCTCATGCATCCGCCCAGCGGTACCGTTGAAAGATAATAGCCATAATAGGCCAGATGCATATGGGAGTCTATGAATCCCGGGGTGACAAAGGCACCTTTGAGATCGATGACCTCTCCGTCCTTCACCGCTTCCGTAATTGTCCGGTTGTCACCGATCTGTACAAACCGATGGTCCTCTATGAGAAACGCTTCGGCGTCCGAGCGCCAGATCCTTGCGTTGATGTATGCCTTTGCCATAACAGAGCCTCCTGTAATTATGTTTCAGTATACCGTATAATCCAACCGGAAGAAAACGCCCGGCTTGTACGCCGCGCGCTATTTCCAGATCACTCTTGTATCATCGTACTGTTCCATCGGACCGACAGCATCGATGATTGCCTTTCTGTCTTCATATCCCTCAGGCACAACGATCCAGACCGGTTCACTGCTGTGCATCCGGTAGAGGATTCCCGCCACAATGCCGCGCACCCGCTCCGGTGTCTGTTCGCTGCCGCAGTAATAGACATTGCGGAATACACCATTGCTGAGGGAAAGGTCCGCATAGCCCATTGCACAGCGCATCACTGTGTTGAGGTGCGGATGCACTGCGCCATAGGGCACTTCGATCGTGACGTCCACGCTTCTGCCGAGATACTCCCGGCCTGCCAGGTACTCCATGGGCAGATACATCATACCCCTGGAGACACTCTCTTCTCCGTACGCTTCAAAACCGTTCTTCCGGTAGAAGCCTTCCGAGCCTTTCAGTGCTTTGACGGTAAAGCGTTCGATCCCTTCCGAAGAGCCTCTGCGGCAGGCTTCCTGCCACAGTGCCGTACCGATGCCCCGGCGCTGCCTCTCCTTCCGGACAAACAGCAGGTGCACGGTATCTCCTTCCGGACTGAGGGCAATCGTTCCCGTCAGATCCCCGTCATAGTACCCGAGATATACCAGATCCTGCGCTTCCAGGGACAGGAATTCCAGGAACGATTGCGCTGCCTGACGGTTCATTCCCAGATTGCCCATGGAAAAGAAGACCTCCCGGATCAGATTCAGAGCGTCCAGCCTTTCTTCTTCATCCAGTACACGGATGGACATCAGAACTCCATTTCACGGTCGTAGAGCGCAACAGAGTCCTTGATCACCGTTTCCATGATCCTGTCATCCACGAACGTACATTCCACCGGAATGCCCTTGGACAACGGCTCAGCCGCGATCTTCAGAGCCGCAAGGATATCTTCGTCCTTTTTGTCTGCCGCAACGAAGAAAACAAAGCTCATCTCCGTTCCTGTCAACTTGCCCTTCATCCAGACACGGTCGATGTCCTCCATCGTCCGTGCTGTCTCATATACGGCGTTCACAACAGCTGTCGGATAGATTGCCGGCTCCGTATAGCGGATGGCTGCCGGTGCAGGCGCTGCCTGCGGTGCAATGATCGGCTCATCGCTGTTGAGCCGCTTCACCAGCGGATTCGGCAGGATGATATTGTCGCTCATCGGGTTGATGGCAATGCCCTCTGCTTTATTGTTCGGATCATCGATCATCCGTTCATAGTCCTTCAGGGAACGCACAACGTACTGAGGACGCTGGTTCGGTGCCAGCGGCAGCTTCTTCGCTTCATCCAGGTCCGTAAAGACCGGAAAGAATGATTTCCCCGTGTTGGAATTGACAAGGACGAACTTGATCTGGGTATTCTCCGGCAGATTGATCCGGCCGTTCTTTGCGTCAACGTTGACATTGAAGAGCACCGGTGCCAGCAGTTTCGCCTTCTTGACTTCCGCGAACATGGCTGCCTCATTCTCCCGGGTACGCTCTTCCTTCAGCACCTTCAGTGCTTCCTTCAGTTCCGGGTTCCTGATCGGTGCCGGAACAGGCTTTTTGTTCTTGTTTTTGTTCTTTGCCATATTATTTCTCCACCGGTATATTATATATCAGGATGAACCGGTTTATGATATCCATGAAGATTTTCACGAGATTTCACACAAAGTTCAGACAGCCGTGCAAGAATATCAATCAATGGGAAAGGAGTATTGTTCCTATGAGTGAAGAAATCAAGAATGAAGAAATACAGACCCGCAAAAGCTGGCATCCGGCCCTGAATGCCCTGCTCTGCGCTGTGCTCGGTCTGGGCGGTGGATATACCGGCGGGCGCATCGCCGTTCATACACAGAAAACGGACGGGACCGTACAGGAGAGTACAGAGCCGACGGTCGTGTATACCCCGGTGCAGACAACCGTCTACGCCGAAGGAGAAGAGCTCTCCATCGGCCAGATCGTGGACAAAGCAGCGGACAGTGTTGTGGAAATACGGACTACAGTCAAGCAGACAGGCTTCGGATTCTACGGTTCCTATACTACGGAAGGTGCCGGGAGCGGTGTCATCATCACTTCCGACGGATATATCGTCACCAACAACCATGTGATCAGGAATGCTGAGTCCATCGCTGTACGGACAACAGACGGCACCGAATATGAAGCCTCCCTCATCGGAACGGACGAGAAGAGCGACATCGCGGTCATCAAGGTGGACGCGTCCGGTCTGAAGCCGGCAGAGATCGGTGATTCCTCTCTGATCCATGTCGGTGATACTGCTGTTGTCATCGGCAACCCGCTCGGTACCCTGGGCGGGACGGTGACCAACGGCATCATCTCCGCTTTGGACCGTCAGTTGATCATCAATAACCAGGCGCTGAACCTGATCCAGACCAACGCGGCCATCAACTCCGGCAATTCCGGCGGCGGTCTCTTCAATGGACAGGGACAGGTCATCGGCATCGTCAACGCCAAGGATTCCGGGGCGACCAGCAGCGGTGCGCTGATTGAAGGACTGGGCTTCGCCATCCCCATCAATGACGCTATGGACATCGCTTCCCAGCTCATGGAGAGCGGACATGTGACGGACCGGGCTACACTCGGTGTATCACTGACTACAGTCCCCTATGATTACCGCGGCACCAAAGCCGGGCTGTACATCAATTCTGTCTTTGAAGGCAGCGGAGCCGAAGAAGCCGGTCTGAAGACCGATGACCGCATTACTGCCGCCGACGGCCAGCCGATTGTCCAGTACGCGGATCTCTCCTTCATCCTCCAGAAGAAGAAAATCGGCGATACCATCCTGATCACTGTCGAAAGAGACGGACAGGAAGTAACCTGCAGGGTCACCCTGACCGCCCCGATCTACTACAACAACTAAAAAGAATGCCCGGTGTAACCGGGCATTTTATTATTTGCTGAAATACTTTACCGCACTCCGGAAGAGACCCATCTCATAGTCTCCCGGTACGTTCCGGTACAGATCTTTGCCGATGCGCTCGGAATGGCACATCTTGGCGAATACTCTGCCGTCCGGCGAAGTAATGCCCTCAATGGCTTCATAGGAACCGTTCGGGTTGTACTCCGTAACCATGGTCGGCTGACCATCCAGATCCACGTACTGCGTCGCAATCTGACCGTTCTGTGCCAGTTCGCGGATCATCGCATCGCTGGCATAGAATCTGCCCTCTCCGTGGGAGATCGGCAGGCTGCGGATATCGCCGACCTTCAGCTCTGCCATCCACGGCGAGAGCGTCGACGCTACACGGGTACGTACGATCTTCGACTGGTGGCGTCCGATGACATTGAATGTCAGGGTCGGACTGGTTTCATCCACGTCCACGATATGGCCGTACGGAACCAGACCGAGCTTGATCAGTGCCTGCGCACCGTTGCAGATGCCCAGGATCAGTCCTTCCCGTTCGTCGAGCAGTGCATGGACTTCTTCCTTGATCTTCGGATTGCGGAAGAACGCTGTAATCAGCTTTGCAGAGCCCTCCGGCTCATCACCGCCGGCAAATCCGCCCGGCACGACAACAATCTGGGCTGTCTTCAGCTTGGCGGCGAATTCTTCAACACTCTCCGCAACATCCTCCGCCGTCAGGTTCCTGAGTACGATGATCTCAGCATCCGCACCGGCGTCAATGAGCGCCCTTGCTGTATCATACTCACAGTTGGAACCCGGGAAGACCGGAATGAGCGCTTTCGGTCTGTCTGTCGCAAAGCGCTTTGATACATGCATCTTCTTCTCTGCTGTATAGGCATAGGTCTCCGGTACATGCGTGTTTTCGCTGGCCGGCTTTGTCGGGTAGATGCTTTCCAGCACAGCGGTATTGATCTGCCACAGGTCTTCAATGCGCTTGCATTCCCCGCCGATGCAGACCTTTGCGTCATCCGTTGTATGACCGATCAGAACCGCACTGCCGCAGACTTCGTCCATCTCTGCTACAATTGCGCCCGGCATCATCGTGTACCACTCCATGTCTGCACAGGAACGGAAGCCGACTTCATTGCCGAAGGACATCTTCATCACAGCTTCTGCCAGACCGTTCTCGACCGCCCAGGCTGCTTTGATATGCCCTTCTTCACTCAATCTGCGTACTTCCGCAAACACTTCCGCAGGCTTGCCACGAAACAGGACAACCGGATGGCCGGCTTCCTTGAATTCCGGCGTCAGGACTTCCTTTGCCTGTACCGGTGCAATGGCAAACGAGATCAGTGTAGGCGGTACATCCTTGTCCAGGAAACTGCCGGACATGGAATCCTTGCCGCCGATGGCAGCTGCATTCAGCTCCATCTGGGCATCCAGTGCACCGAGAAGCGCGCTGAACGGCCTGCCCCAGCGCTTCGGTTCATCCCTGAGCTTCTCAAAGAATTCCTGGAAGCTGAAGTAGATCTTCCGGTAGTCTGCACCGGATGCTGCCAGCTTCGCTGCTGAAACAACGACACTGTCATAGGCGCCACGGTACGGATCTTTGCTCATTTCATCCGGATCGAATCCCCAGGCCATCACGCTCGCCTGCTCTGTCTGCTGGTCCGGAAGCACCGGGAACAGCGACGCCATGACCTGTGCCGGTGTCCGCTGCAGTCTGCCGCCGAAAGGCATCAGAACCGCCATGGAACCGACGGTATTGTCAAACCGTTCCACCAGTCCCTTCCGGGCCGCACACTTCAGGCTGCCTGCCATCTCCTCCAGAGAGGAGAACGGCAGCACATGAAGATCCTTGCACTCTCTCTTCGGCACTTCCACCGTTGTATGCTTGGATGCACCGTTGGTGTTCAGGAAGGCTCTGGACAGATCGACAATGGTCCTGCCCTTCCATTCCATTACCATACGCGGAGATTCCGTCACGACAGCGACACGGTAAGCTTCCAGGTTTTCCTTGTGGGCTTCTTCGATGAACTTCGCTTCATCCTCTGCCGCAAGCACAACCGCCATTCTTTCCTGGGATTCGGAAATGGCCAGTTCCGTGCCGTCGAGTCCTTCATACTTCTTCCGCACCGCATCCAGTTCAATGTGCAGACCGTCGGCCAGTTCGCCGATGGCGACGCTGACACCGCCCGCTCCGAAGTCATTGCAGCGCTTGATCAGCCTGGTGACTTCTGCATTGTGGAAAAGACGGAGGATCTTGCGCTCTTCCGGCGCATTGCCCTTCTGTACTTCCGATGCCATGGTCTCCAGGGATTTCAGGTTGTGGCTCTTGGAGGAACCTGTAGCTCCGCCGATGCCGTCCCGTCCCGTACGTCCGCCGAGCAGTACAACTACATCACCCGGTTCCGGACGCATCCGTACAACGTTTTCCGCTGCTGCAGCACCGATGACAGCGCCGCACTCCAGACGCTTGGCAATATAGCCTTCATGGTAGACCTCTGCGACATGGCCGGTTGCCAGACCGATCTGGTTGCCGTAGGAGGAGTATCCTGCTGCGGCGGTCTGGGCGATTTTCCGCTGCGGCAGTTTGCCTTCCAGCGTGTCGCTGAGCTTCGCCCTGGGATCTCCGCCGCCGCTGAAGCGCATTGCCTGATGGACATAGACTCTGCCGGACAGCGGGTCACGGATACAGCCGCCGATGCAGGTGGCTGCACCGCCGAACGGCTCAATCTCCGTCGGGTGGTTATGCGTTTCGTTCTTGAACATCAGAAGCCAGTCTTCTTCCTTGCCGTCCACAACTGCCGGTACATGGATCGAGCAGGCATTGACCTCCTCGGATTCATCCAGCTCCGGCAGGAAACCGCGCTTCTTCAGTATTTTAGCACCGATTGTTGCGAGATCCATGAGGGTCTGCGGACGGGTATCCGCATTCTCTCCGTACACTTCCCTGCGGAGGGTCTGATAGCGGTCATACGCTGCACGGACAGAATCGTCTTCGATCTCAGTACTGTCGATCTGTGTGCCGAAGGTTGTATGGCGGCAGTGGTCGGACCAGTAGGTATCGACGACCCTGACTTCCGTCACCGTCGGATCACGCTGTTCATCATTGAGGAAATATGCCTGCAGGAAGCGCAGGTCGTCCAGATCCATTGCCAGGCCCATGGTACCGATCAGTTCCTTCAGCCCTGCATCGTCCAGCGCTGTAAAGCCTTCCAGCGTTTCAACATGATCCGGCTGGGCATATTCCATCTTCAGGGTTTCCGGAAGCTCCAGCGAAGCTTCCCTTGTTTCCACCGGGTTGATGACATGATGCTTCGCTGCTTCAATCTCTTCTTCGCTCAGATTGCCGTAAAGAACATAGATACGGGCAAACGCCACCAGCGGACGCTCCTTCTGGCTCAGCAGCTGGATGCACTGCGCCGCAGAATCCGCTCTCTGGTCAAACTGTCCGGGCAGGGACTCTACACCGAATACCGCACATGCGCCTTCTGTATCTGCCGTACCGGCAACGATGTCCAGCTGCGGCTCGGAGAAGATCGTACGCTTGGCTGTTTCGAACAGTTCCGGTTCGATGTCTTCTACATCATACCGGTTCAGGATCCGGACATTCTCCAGTCCCTTCAGCCCCAGGAAGGAGCGGAAATCCGCCAGTGCACCGGCTGCTTCCGGCGCAAATCCCGGTCTTTTCTCAACATATACCCGATATACCATTTATTCCTCCCCGCACTTCAGCGCTCTTTGTCCGATATCACGGCGGCAGTACGCATTCGCAAAGCTGACGCCTTCTACATAGTGGTAAGCCTGCGCCACCGCTTCCGCCAGAGTGTCCGCAACAGCCGTCACACCAAGGACACGTCCGCCGGTATTCACCAGGACACCATCCTTCAGCTGGGCACCGGCAACGGTAACATGCGGTGCTGCCTCTTCACTGATCGTGATCGGGTTGCCCTTCTCATAGCTCAGCGGATAGCCGTCCGAAGCGACGACGACACAGCAGCACGCTTTGTCCGAGAACTTTACTTCCGTTTGATCAAGCGTTCCGTCCGTGGTGGCTTTCATGATGGTCAGCAGATCCGATTCCAGCAGCGGCAGAACAGCCTGCGTCTCCGGATCACCGAACCGTGAATTGTACTCGATGACCTTCGGACCGTTCTTCGTCAGCATCAGCGAGAAGTACAGGCATCCCTTGAACGGACGTCCCTCTGCAGCCATGGCTTCCAGTGTCGGCATAAAGATCGTCCGCATGCTCTCCTCGGCGATTTCCTCCGTATAGAACGGGTTCGGGGCAATGGCGCCCATACCGCCGGTATTCAGGCCTTCATCATTGTCATGCGCACGCTTGTGGTCCATGGAGGATACCATCGGAATCAAGGTCTTTCCGTCCGTAAAGCTCAGTACGGATACCTCCGGTCCTTCCAGATACTCTTCGATTACAATCGTGCTGCCCGCATCACCGAACTTGCTTTCCTCCATCATCTCATGGACCGCCTGCTTCGCTTCTTCATGGGACTGGGCGATGATGACACCCTTGCCCAGCGCCAGGCCGTCCGCTTTGATCACGATCGGTACATCATGCGCATCGATGTAGTCACAGGCTTTCTTCGGATCCGTGAAGATCTCGTACTCCGCTGTCGGAATGTGATACTTCCGCATCAGATCCTTGGAGAACGCTTTGGAGGCTTCGATGATGGCTGCGTTCTTTCTGGGACCGAAGCACGGGAAACCGGCTGCTTCCAGAGCATCCACCGCCCCCAGTGCCAGCGGGTTGTCCGGTGCGACGACCACATAGTCCACACTGTGTTCCCTGGCAAAAGCCACCTGTGCTTCAATGTCCTCTGCCCCGATCTTTACGCACTCTGCATCCTGGGCAATGCCGCCGTTGCCGGGCAGGCACCAGATCTTCTCTACTTCCGGATTCTCCTTCAGCTTCCGGATGATTTCATGTTCGCGGCCGCCGCCGCCGATCACCATCAGTTTCATAGCTGTACCCTTTCTCAGTGATGGAACAGACGCATGCCGGTGAAGCACATGACAATGTTGTACTTGTCCGCTGTTTCGATCACGTTGTCGTCACGGATGGATCCGCCCGGTTCAGCAATGTAGCTGACGCCGGACTTGCGCGCCCGCTCTACGTTGTCGCCGAACGGGAAGAAAGCATCGGAGCCTACCGTCAGTCCGCTCTGCTTTGCGATCCATTCCTTCTTTTCTTCTCTTGTCAGCACTTCGGGGCGCTCGGTAAAGACCTTCTGCCACTCGCCGTCCCGCAGTACATCGTCGTATTCATCGGAGATATAGACATCAATCGCGTTGTCCCTCTCCGCCCGCTTCACTTCCTTGCGGAACGGGAGCGCCAGGACCTTGGGGTTCTGCCGCATCCACCAGTTGTCTGCCTTCTGGCCGGCCAGGCGTGTGCAGTGGATCCGGCTCTGCTGTCCGGCACCGACACCGATGGCCTGCCCGTTCTTCACGTAGCAAACACTGTTGGACTGCGTATATTTCAGCGTGATCAGGGAGACAATCATGTCGATCTTCGCTGCTTTGGGCAGGTCCTTGTTCGCTGTGACGATGTTGGTGAGCAGGTCTTCGTTGATCTTGAAATTATTGTGGCCCTGTTCGAAGGTAATGCCGAAGATGTCCCGGCATTCCTGCGGATCCGGTTCATAGTCCGGATCGATCTGGATGACGTTGTAATTGCCGTTCTTCTTCTGCTTCAGAATGGCCAGTGCATCCTCTGTATAGCCTGGGGCAATGATGCCGTCGGATACTTCCGCCCGCAGGTATTCCGCTACGGTAGCGTCGCATACATCGCTCAGCGCGGCGAAATCACCGTAGGAGGACAGGCGGTCCGTACCTCTTGCCCGGATGTAGGCACAGGCGATCGGAGAGGGCTTCAGGGAATCACGGACAAAGTAGATCTTCCGCTCTGTTTCCGTCAGTTCATAGCCTACGGCTGCGCCGGCGGGCGATACATGCTTGAAGCTCGCTGCACTGGGCAGTCCTGTCGCTTCCTTCATTTCCTTGACCAGCTGCCAGGAATTCAGTGCATCCATGAAATTGATATAGCCGGGTCTGCCGCTGAGGATCTTCAGGGGCAGTTCAGACCCGTCCTTCATATAGATCGATGCCGGCTTCTGATTGGGGTTGCAGCCGTATTTCAGTTCCAGTTCCTTCATATACCCTCCTTATTTGTTCTTGTTCAGAACCGTCTCTTTGAATGTACCGTCCGTCAGATCCGTCCAGCATACATACAGAGAGATCTTATTGTCTTCATTGAGGCAGTTCCAGATCATTTCCGTGAACGCATCCATGTCATCCGGTACAGCGACACGCTCCGGCTCTCCGGTAAAGCTGGGGATCGGATTGCCGTCGGTCACATAGGTATGGATGAAATGCCCCAGTCCCGGTGTACCGGGATACTCGAATGTCTGGCGCGCACAGGCACTGCCTTCCGCATCGATGGACTTCAGGATGGAGAGCTGGTAGCTGCCATCCTTTTCGATCATGCCCGAGATGCGCGGCGTCCAGTTGGGCCCATCCGGTTCAAATTCCCTTGTACGCAGGGCATCGCTGAAGCCCTTTCCCTCTTCGATATAGTCCCGGATGGTATCCGTCTGGTTGCCGTTGGTCACAATGAGCCTGCCGCCGGTTCTTCTTACCGGATGATAGATGATCAGGCTCGGATCGGAGACCTTGGACGCATCGAACGCTTCCGTACGGATGCCGTCCGGCTCTTCTGCAAAGATCCGGTTGCGGCTGTTGACGCTTCTCCCCATGATGAAGTAGGCCGCTGCGGAATGCCTGCCGTCCGGCGTCATGCCCAGGACGATGCCGCGTCCCGGATAAGGATTGGTACTGAGCTTTTCACCCAGATCATTGATTTCATAGATATTCATGCGTTCTTCTCCTCTGCAATTCTCTTTGCGACCATTTCCGCTGCCTGCGGCAGCAGGATCCATTCTGCCTGCTCCATGATGCGCCGCTGCAGGATCTCCGGTGTATCGCCTTCCTTGACTTCCACCGCCTTCTGCAGCAGGATCTCACCGCCGTCCGGCACTTCGTTGACGTAGTGCACGGTCGCTCCGCTGACCTTGACACCCTTGGCCAGTGCCGCTTCATGGACTTTGAGACCGTACATGCCTTTGCCGCAGAAGGACGGGATCAGGGCTGGATGGATATTGATGATGCGGCGCGGCCACTGCTTTGTGAAGTCTTCGGTCAGGATGTTCAGGAACCCGGCAAGAATGATCATCTCTGCACCGTATTCCTTCAGATACTCACTGATCCGGGCTTCGAACGCCGCCTGTGAGCCGCATTCCTTCCGGGTTACGGTCACTCCGTCCACACCCGCGTTCCTTGCCCGCTCCAGGGCATAGGCCCCTTTGGTGTTGGATACGACCAGAACGATCTCTCCGCTCTGCAGGATGCCTTTTCTCTCTGCATCCAGCAGTGCCTGCAGGTTCGTTCCGCCGCCTGATACAAACACCGCGATCTTCGTCTTCACCATAGTCTGAACTTCTCTTTCCCGGCACCTACGCTGCCGATCGTATACGCTTCTGTACCGGTATCCGCCAGAGCGGCGAGAGCACGCTCTGCCGTATCCTCTGTGACTGCGATGACCATACCGATACCCATATTGAAGGTGTTGAACATATCGCGTTCCGGGATATTCCCTTTTTCCATGATCAGGCGGAAGATCTCCGGTACGCGGATCCTGTTCTTCTCCACGCAGGCACAGAGCCCTTCCGGCATCATCCGGGGTACATTCTCAAAGAACCCGCCGCCGGTAATATGGCAAACTCCGTGGATCTCAGCAGCCTGCATTGCGGCAAGCACACCCTTGACGTAGAGCTTTGTCGGTGTGAGCAGCGCTTCACCGAGTGTTGTGCCGAGTGCGTCAATGTACTCATTGAGATCGGCGTTTTCAACATCGAAGACCTTGCGCACCAGGGAGAAGCCGTTGGAATGGATGCCGGAGGATGCCAGTCCGATCAGGACATCCCCTTCCCGCATCGATTCAGGCAGTATCATTCTGCCCTTGTCCACCACACCGACACAGAAGCCGGCGAGGTCATAGTCATCCGCGGCCATGACACCGGGATGCTCCGCGGTTTCACCGCCGATCAGAGCACAGCCGGACTGTACACAGCCGTCCGCGACTCCGGACACAATCGATGCTACCTTGACCGGGTCGTTCTTCCCCAGCGCGATGTAGTCCAGGAAGAACAGTGGCTTTGCCCCGCAGCATACAATGTCGTTTGCGCACATGGCGACACAGTCGATTCCGATGGTGCTGTGCTTGTCCAGCAGCTGGGCGATGCGGATCTTTGTACCGACACCATCCGTTCCGGAAACAAAGACAGGCTCTTCCATGCCTGAAAGATCAGGCTGAAAAAGCCCGCCGAAACCGCCGATGTCCGAGAGAACACCGGGTATGTGCGTTCGTTTCACATCATCCGCCATCAGACGGACGCCTTCGTATCCTGCCTCGATATCAACGCCGGCAGCGGCATAGGAAGCCGAATGAGATTCCGCCATACTACTCCTTTCCTGTCCAGCAGTAGGTACAGATGCTGTCCTTGTCCAGACCGATTGCGTCAAGCATTTCATCAATGCCCTGGTATCCCAGGGAGGAGAATCCGAATTTCTCACAGATGGTCTTCAGCAGACACTGTCCGCGTTCCGTTCTTCTGTCTGCGTATTCTTCCAGATGCTTCTGGCCTTCATCCCCTTCCAGTTCCTGGATGATCCTTCTGGAGAGCAGGTCCATTTCGGACTCGGCACGGGAGAAGTTCAGGAACCGGCATTTGAACATGAGCGGAGGGCAGGCAGCCCGCATGTGCACTTCCGCCGCACCGGATTCATACAGGAAATCCACGGTTTCGCTCAGCTGGGTGCCGCGGACAATCGAATCATCCATGATCAGGATCTTCTTGCCCTGGATCAGTTCGTTCACCGGTACCTGCTTCATCTTAGCGATCCTGTTACGCTCTTCCTGATTGAGCGGCATGAAGGAGCGAGGCCAGGACGGTGTATACTTCACGAACGGCCGGGCAAACGGTTTGTGCGACTCGTTGGAATAGCCGATGGCATGCGGGACGCCGGAATCAGGGATGCCTGCGACATAGTCGACGTCCGGCATGGTACCGTTCTCCATCTCCGTACGGGCCATGGAGGCACCGTTCCGGTAGCGCATGACTTCTACGTTCACACCTTCGTATTCGCTGTTCGGATACCCGTAGTAGGCCCACAGGAAAGCACAGATCTTCATCTTCTCCCTGCGCTCCATCAGGACTTCATAGTGATCCGTGAAGATCTGTACGATCTCACCCGGACCCAGTTCATAGGCTTTCTCATATTCCAGTTTCTGGTAGGCAAAGGATTCGAACGAGACACAGTGCCCGTCGGCATTCCTGCCGATGAGCACCGGAAGCCTGCCCATGAGGTCCCTGGCCGCAATGATGGTACCATCCTTCTGCAGCACCAGGATTGCCATGGAGCCTTCAATGGATTCCTGTGCGTGCCGGATGCCGGTGATGATATCATCCTTCTCGTTGATCAGGGCAGCCGTCAGTTCCGTTGCGTTGACCTTGCCGCTGGACATGGCCATGAACTGGTGGCCGTGGTCCGAAAAATACTGGGCAATCAGTTCATCGGCGTTGTTGATGATGCCGATGGTGGTGATTGCGTAGATGCCCAGATGGGAGCGTACCAGAAGCGGCTGGGGATCCGCGTCGGAGATGCAGCCGACAGCGGAATTGCCCTTGAATTCCGTCAGATCCGGTTCAAACTTCGCCCGGAACTGGGAGTTGTCAATATGGTGGATCGCCCTCCGGAAGCCTTCCTGCGCATCAAAAACCGCCATGCCCCCGTAGCGTGTACCCAGGTGGGAATGATAGTCTGTGCCGAAGAAGGTATCCAGGACAGCGCTGCGGCGGGATACGACGCCGAAGAAGCCGCCCATCAGGCAAAGAACAGCGCCGAGAGCTCCATAGGCTGGATGTACTCGCCGTTCTTGTAGACACGCATATTGCCGGACGCGATCTCATCGATCAGCATCACTTCGCCGTCTGCGTCATAGCCGTATTCAAACTTGATGTCGTAGAGTTCCATACCCTTTTCCGCCATATCGTCCGCAACGATCTTTGTGATCCGGCGGGTCATATCAGCAATGGTATCGTACTGCTCCGCGGTCATGATTCCCAGGACAGTCAGACCTTCCTTGGTGACCAGCGGATCGCCCTTTTCATCGTTCTTGAAAGTCATCTCTACGTAGTAGGGAAGTTCTGCACCGCTCTCGATGTAGTCACCGTAGCGCTTGATGAAGCTGCCGACAGCCCTTCTGCGGCAGATGACTTCCAGTCCCTTGCCGAAGACCTTCGCGGGCAGGACTTCCATCGTGGTATCTTCAAAGTTCGCTTTTACGAAGTGGGTGCGGATACCGGCCTCATTGATTTTCCTGAAGAAGTAGTCCGTCATGCGCAGATTGACATCACCGACACCTTCAATGGTCAGTCCGATGGAATTCTCTCCCGGGTCGAAGACACCGTCCTTGCCCGTGACATCATCCTTGAACTTCAGCAGATAGTTTCCGTTCTCCATTTCGTAGACATTCTTTGTCTTTCCTGTGTAAACCAGTTTCATACATTCCCCTCCTGTATTATGCAAACTGTTTTCTGATTTCTTCGTCCGCTTCCAGCACAGCACGCCTGCCGGCCTCCCGTGCCTGAGCGAGTTTCTCTGCCAGTGCTTCATCCTCCACTGCCATGATCTGTACAGCGAGCAGCGCTGCATTCTTTGCACCATCGATGGCTACCGTGGCAACCGGAATCCCCGAAGGCATCATCACTGTGGACAGCAGAGCATCCATGCCGTCTGATCCGGCGGAACGGCAAGGTATGCCGATGACCGGCAGTGTCGTGTTCGCCGCCAGCGCTCCGGCCAGGTGCGCTGCCATACCCGCGGCAGCGATCAGAACAGAAAATCCGCCCGACCGTGCCTCTTCAGCGAATTGTTTCGCTTCGTCTGGCGTGCGGTGAGCGGACAGTATGCGCACTTCAAAGGGAACACCGTATTCTTTGAGAACACCGGCTGCTTTCTCAACCACCGGGAGATCGGATCTGGACCCCATAATAATCCCGACTTTTTTCATAGTCACCTCTCAAAAACATAAAACCGACCGTGGTGCTTCCCTGCCTTGGCCGGCGATCAGTTGTTCGGGGACGGTATGTCCCGTAATCAAGGTACGGTTGAATTCTAACAAACAGACAAAATGAACGTCAATCAATGTAAGCGCTTGTATAACAATATTTCATACAATTTTCAATGGGAACGTTCACGGGAATGATTCCAGATCTACCACCCTGCATACAGGAAAACAGTATAATGGCTTTATGTACGGAAACACTTCAAAGGATACGGCGAAAGAGCTGCTTCTGTTCAGCGTACCGATGATACTGAGTGCGGTCTTCCAGCAGATGTTCAACTGGGCGGACGCACTGATCGTCGGTAATTTTGCCGGTGAGGAAGCCCTGGCAGCGATCGGTGCGACCACCAGCTGCTACAATATCATCCTGGATCTGATTCTGGGTGCTTCAGCAGGCATTACGATTCTTGCGGCCAGATACTACGGGGCCGGTGAGCACAGCCGGATCCGGCAGCTGTTTGCGACATTCGTGCGCTTTCTGCCTGCCGGTGCCCTTCTGGTTGTATCAGCAGGCATAGCAGGCACCCCGTCCCTTCTGCAGCTGCTGCATACACCGGAAGAAATCCTGGTGGATTCGGTGCTCTACCTGCGCTGGATGTATGCAGGACTGCTGTTCCTGGCGGTATACAATACCCTCGCAGCCATCCTGCGCGGTATGAGTGACAGCAGAGCCCCCTTCCGTTCGGTCGTTGCGGCAGGTGCAGCCAACATTGCACTGGACTTCCTGTTCGTAGCAGGCCTGCACATGGGTGTGGGCGGTGCGGCTATGGCGACATTCCTCACCCAGGGTGTAATGACCGGGTATCTGCTGGTGTATGCTGCACGCCATGCGCATTTTCTTACCGAAGGTGTGCTGCAGGAAAAAGCAGACCTGCATATGTTCCGGGAAGGTATGTACTATGCCCTGCCGCTGATGCTGCAGGGTGCTGCTGCCTCTGTAGGCAAAGTCATACTGACCGGCTTCCGCAATGGTTTCGGGATTTCCGTCATTGCGGCCATCACTACGGCATACCGTGTTGATACAGTTCTGATTTCCCCGGTGCACAATCTCGGAGCGGCTGTTGCGGCCAAAGTATCCCAGAAACTGGGTGCCGGTGAGCAGACAAAGGCAAAGGAAGTCCTGCGGGCCGGTCTGTGGATGGGCATTGGATTTGCGGCTGTCATGACGGGATTTGTAATCCTGGCCGGCGGTACGCTTATCGGGATCTTCGGTGTCTCCGGTCAGGTACGCCGGATCGGTGCGTCCTTCTTCCGGTATCTCGGCCAATTCTACATCATGTGCGCACTGATGGAAGTCCTGCACGGCTGTCTGCAGGGATACGGTGATGTACGCTTTGCGGCAGGCAATATGCTGTTCCAGCTGGCGGTGCGCATTGTGCTGTCCTACGCGCTCCGCCCGGTATTCGGCTGGAAGGTGATTGCCTATGCAGAGGGTCTGTCCTGGTGTGCTGCAGCCTTGAGCGCCTGGCTTCGTTCAAGAAGAAAGACAATGGTTTCCTGAAAAAAACCGGCCCGGTAAAATGTGAAGGCTCATAAGAAAGCTTGTAAACCAAAACGGATTCAGGCATCTGTCCGGCACGATCAGCAGATAAAAACGGATTGCTGTATTGATTACAGCAGTCCGTTTTTGATTGTTCTTCACTCGGTCATGCTGACGATTCGCAGAAAACCCATACTATCAATATGGGAATAATCTTGATTATTAGTATTGGTAATGTCTTCACCTCCCGTATCTGCCGAAGTATACTCAACTCAGATCATGATGATTCAGGAGGTCACGGGAATGAAACTAACACTTGCAGAGAATATCCGCGCATTTCGGAAAGAACGGCGATTGACTCAGGAGCAGTTTGCTGAAGCCATGGGGGTAACCGTCGGCTCGGTATACAAATGGGAAACGGGGCAAACAATACCTGAACTCAGCATGCTTGTTGAGATCGCGGACTTTTTTGACATTTCAATGGACGTTCTTCTGGGCTACAGGGTGAAGGACAACCGCATTTCCGCCCTCGAGGAGAGACTGCGTGAATACTGCCGGGTCATGGATCGCGAGGCGCTTGCCGAAGCGGAAAAGGCGCTCAAAAAGTATCCGAACTCCTTTGAAGTTGTCCATGGCTGCGCTCAGGTGTATGCTTTCTTTGGCGTCGGCAGCAAAAACCGCACTGAAACCGGAAGGGCTCTGGAATTATATGAGCAGGCGATGCTTCTGATCTCGCAGAACCAGGATCCAAAGATCAGCGAACAGACGATCATCGGAGAAATGGCGAGTGCATGGATGCTTCTCGGCGAGTCGGAAAGAGGCATTGAGCTGTTGAAGGCTCATAATGCGGGAGGCTCATACAGCGATGCGATCGGCATGGAGCTGGCGGTAAATCTGAAAAAGTACGAGGAAGCGGAGCCGTTTCTCGCCGAAGCACTGCTGCGCAACACGATCGGGCTCGTGGATTCCGTCGTCGGATATGCGCTGGTTTTATCCGCCCGCAGGGAATACGCAAGCGCGAAGCGAATGCTGTTCGGGCTGATCGCGTATCTGGAACCCTTCAAGGAGGGAGAAAAAGCGGATTTTGCCGACAAGATCATGGCAAACATTTATACCGTGATGGCCTACATTCATACGCTGGAAGGAAAAACGACGGAAGCAACGGAGTGCCTGCGCGGTGTCCTTGCAGCTGTCCGCAGGTTTGACGCAACACCGTACTATGGGTTCCGGACACTTCGCTATCCCGTGCACCGCGCGGATGTCATCCTCAATGACGTTCTGGGAGCGTCGGCGGCGGACAGCATCGAGACGCTTCTGGGCCTGCTGGGAAATCAGGAACTGTCAGAGAACTGGAAGGAGATGGCCGCTGATGAACGATGAAAAGAAGGCAATCAACGTATTTGCGGGCAGGAATTACCGATTGGTCTTT
>JAEEYJ010000098.1 GCA_016291725.1 Solobacterium sp. | reverse complement strand
TTTTTCTCTCTGGGATTATGCCTTTTCGTAGGAAACAACCTGGGTAACCTTACCGGAGTTGTAACGTACGAAGGAGTAGATCAGAGCAGCGACAGCCATGACGACGTTACCGATAACGACCCATGCCGGCTTGCCCAGGCACTGCAGATAGAAGTTCAGGATGCAGGTTCCGAATGCCAGGAGAGCGCAGAACATCAGTGTTCCGTCGCTTACATGGAATGCGGACTCGTTCCACTCATCCGGGATAACCTTCGGCAGCTGTGTCATGGAGTAAGCAATGAATACAGCTGTGAACTGACCCAGAATCAGAACCAGGGAACCGATCGCGTCGATGTCAGCACCTGTCCAGATCGTGACCATACCGATGATGTAGAGAACGATCAGGTAGAAGACAGGGGTCTTCCACTTGGACAGTTTGCCCCAGGAAGCCGGGAACCAGCCATCCCATGTAGCCTGCAGAATCGGCTTTGTGGCTGTAGCCAGCTGGTTGTTCAGCGTGGAAGCCAGAGCCATCTCAGCACCACCGAGGATGAAGAGGATGAACAGCGGCTTCGGCAGAACTGTACGGGCTGTGTTGACCAGGGACTGACCGGCTGTCTGCTCGAGCGGCAGAACGCCTACAGCGACGATGGACATGAACGCATACAGAACAGCAACGCCCAGTGTGGAAATAACGATAACACGCGGAATGTCACGGGTCGGGTTGACAGCTTCAGCAGCCAGGTTGACGACTGTTGTCGCACCGCCTGTCGCGAATGTCAGAAGCGTTGTAGCACGCATCAGACCACTGAGACCGCCGGTCATCCATGTTTCCGGAGCTGTCAGTGTAGCCCACTGTACCTTCGGCAGACCAGCGACTGTGAAGATGAACAGGGAGACAACCAGCAGGATAACCATGAAGTTCTGAACCTTAGCGAATGCGTCGATACCGACGATGTTCAGGATCATAAATGCTGTCAGGATGATTGTAGCGATGATCTGACGCTGACCGAAGCCGATGAGACCCATGAGGTAGTCGGATGCGGACAGAGCGTACATAGCGAGCGACAGGTTACCCAGAACACTGATGATTGTGAAGTAACCACCCAGCTTCTTACTGACAAGCAGGGAAACGATCGTGTACATACCACCGTTTGTACGGATGGTGGAGTTGATGAAGATGTAAGGCAGCGCGCTGCAGACGACGAATACTGTAGACAGAATGAAGGCGATCGGTGTGGACTTACCTGTCAGAGCAATAGCAGCTCCGGTAAGGGACATGATACCTGCACCAATGATCTGTCCAACAGCTGAAGCCATCAGGTCCCAGAATTTAAGAACCCGCTTAAGCTCCTGTGTGTTTTCACTCATAGTTTGTTTTTTCCCCTTTTTTTGTTTTATCCAAATCCGTCTTCCGGAAGACCGGGCAGACCCCGCAGCACTGCTCAGATCATCTCGCTACGTAATACAGCATTACGGGAGCAGCCCGGTCTTCTTTCCGACAGAATCAGACCTTAATCAGTTCCGCCCTGAGGGCGGAATCCAATAACTAATTATTAAGCGTTGAATACGTACTTGTCAAGACGCTCGAAGGCTTCCTGTACACGCCATGTCGGCAGAGCCAGGTTCATACGGATCGCATTCGCGCCATGGAACGGACGGCCATCCTGCCACATGACACCGACTTCTGCGCCCATCTCCTGCAGTCTCTGGATCGTTACGCCGTGCTTCTCGCACCACTCTGTGCAATCCAGGAACAGCATGAATGTTCCTTCAGGTCTGGATGTGTCGACACCCTCGAACTTGTTCATGACGAAGTCATACGCTACACGTGCGTTCTCACTCAGAACTTCGCACAGCTGATCGACATAGTCGAATCTGCCTTCGCCTGTGTATGCACCGATCGCTGCATACATCCACAGCATGTTCATCTCATTGTAGTGGGACAGGGATGCTTCCTTGTCGACTCTGTCCTTCAGCCACTCGTTGAAGATGAAGCGGTAGGAGCCTACCAGACCTGCAATGTTGAAGGTCTTGGATGTTGCATACAGGGATACTGTGTGCATCTTTGCCCACTCGTTTGTCAGCGCTGTCGGATTGTGCTTGCGGCCATCCAGCATGATGTCGCTCCAGATTTCATCGGAGACTACCCATACATTGTGACGCTCGAAGATTTCGAAGCACTTCTCCAGCTCTTCCTTGGACCATGCACGGCCTGTCGGGTTGTGCGGGTTGCAGAATACGGTTGCGTGGATCTTCTTCTCGACAATCAGCTTCTCCATGTCTTCATAGTCGATTCTCCACATCTTGTTCTCATCCTTGTACATGTTGTTGAGAACGATGTTGTATCCGTTGTTCTCGATCGCGCCTGTGAAGCCGATGTATGTCGGGCACTGCAGCAGGACGTTGTCACCCGCAGAGCACAGTACGTTCAGCGCACTTACGACACCGCCCAGTACGGAGTTGTCATAGCTGATGTGCTTCGCTTCCAGATCTGTGTATCCGTTTCTCTTTGTGTGCCAGTCGATCAGACCTTCGAAGTACTCCGGACGTGTTGTGTAGTATCCGAATGTATCGATGCCTGCTCTCTCGATCATCTTCTCTTTGATCGGCGGGAATGTCGGGAAGTTCTGGTCAGCGACCCACATCGGGATCTGCTTGTCCTTCCACTCCGGCTTCGTCAGGTTGCCGTTCGGCGGGAATTCGACTGCTACTGCGTCCTTTCCCATACGGTCGATAAACTGTGTGAAATCGTACTTCATCTTTAGATTTTTCCTCCTTGTAAGTTTGATTTCTTTTTGCCGCGGGTCCTGCGACCCGTTACAGCCTCAATGATTACTTCTCTACTGCGATCGCTTCAATCTCGCACAGCGCGCCCAGCGGCAGTGCTGCGACCTGGACAGCGGACCTTGCAGGATAGTCGCCGGTGAAGAACGTAGCATACACTTCGTTCATGTCCTTGAAATCCTTCAGATCCTGCAGGAATACGGTGGTTTTGACAACGTCATCCATTGTCAGTCCGGCTTCCTCGAGAATCGCCTTGACATTTGTCAGGCACTGCTTCGCTGCGCCCTTGATCTCCGTAGCTTCAATCTTGCCTGTAGCAGGGTTGACAGGAGTCTGTCCGGCAACGAATACGAGCTTTCCGACAGCTACGACACCCTGGGAATAGGGACCGATTGCTGCAGGTGCGTTAGGTGTTGCTACAATCTTTTTCATACTTTTCCTCCGCATCAAAGTGACATCAAAAATATGTGATTTTTGTGTTATTTATGATTCTATTTTAGTCTCATTGAGAAATAATTCAACCGCCGCAGCGGATGTAAACCCCTTACATTTTACTAAAACTTTTTCATTTGAGAAATTATTTATCATTTCTGTGTTTCAGGCAAGCCGTCTGCTTCTATGCCGGAGAAAAACAGTGCCCGCCCGTCTGTACATCATCACGTTTTTACATAGTTTTCACATTGTGTGATGACATAACTCCTTTATCATCAATAAACAGAATTTATACAATGTATAATTATCCGTTATCAACGACCGGGATTCTGCACTGCTTTCCTTTCTTTTTTCCTGCTGGATGAAAATGCTTTCAGCCATCCGCTATTTTACGGCCGCTTCCAGCATGATCTCTACACGCCACGCCGGGCTCACCAGACGGCTCTCCGAGCAGATCCGTACAGGCTCATGCCCCTTAACAACCCAGGCATCCCACACTATATTCATCTCGGCTACCGTCGCGATGTCAGCCAGGAAAACCTGCGCCTTCAGGATATGCTCCTTGTCCGTTCCGTTCGTTTCCAGGATCCGGTCGATCTCGGCCAGCGTTTCCTTTGTCTGCTGCTCTACGGTTGCGTACGGAGTATCACCGACGATGCCCGAGAGATACAGCGTTCCGTTGTATTCCACTGTTTCGGAATACCGTCCGTTTCCGTTCTTGCGAATGATTTCTGCCATGTTCACTTTCCTCCTTCAACAGAATCCTTTATTCCCCAGGATCTTCCGGGAACGGAATATCCTTGTGTATACAATCATTGCTGATGACCGTATCCGGGAAGATCTCCACAACATGATCCTTCCAGTACAGCGGATCGTGCACCGACGGACTGAAGTGCGTCAGCCACAGTTCCTTCACCTGTGCTTCCTTTGCGATCTTCGCTGCTTCCTGCATCATCATATGCCTGTGCTTCAGTGCGTTCTCCTTCTTTTCCGGATCACCGTACATGCCTTCGGCGATGAGCAGGTCCGCGCCGGCCGCTTCCCTGGGGATTGCCCTCACCGGCAGTGTATCCGTTGCATAGACCATCCTGATGCCGCGGCGCTTTTCCCCGAGCACCTGCTCCGGCGTGTACACCGTTCCTTCGTGCTCCACCGTTTCCCCTTTCTGCAGTCTTCCCCACAGCCTTACAGGAATTTCCAGCGCTCTGGCCTTTGCTGCATCAAAGCGGGCATTCCGCGGCAGATCGATCCGGTAGGCATAGCACTTCACGCTGTGGTATACCTCGAACGCTTTGATCTGCAGCCTTCCCAGCGCAAAGCCCGTTTCTCTGCCGTCGATGGTATGCAGGCGCAGTTCAAAAGGAACCCGGTGGGCGATGTACATCACCCCGCGGACCAGGTTCTCCAGGCCGTCCGGTCCGTACAGGTCCAGCGGTTCCGTCCTGCCTGCCTTTCCCATGGACAGCAGCATTCCCGGCAGTCCGCCGGTATGATC
>JAEEYJ010000097.1 GCA_016291725.1 Solobacterium sp. | reverse complement strand
GCGTCTGATCAGTGAAGGATACCGTGTACTTTATACTAGAGAACCGGGAGGAAGCCGGATTGCCGAACAGATCCGGAAGATCATTCTGGATCCGGAGAATACGGATATGGACGCCCGGACGGAAGCGCTGCTGTATGCCGCATCCCGCCGCCAGCATCTGACAGACATCGTTCTTCCTGCCCTGCAGGACGGTGTTACCGTGATCAGTGACCGCTTTGTAGACAGTTCCCTTGCCTACCAGGGCGTCGGCAGAGGGATCGGTATGGACGCTGTCATGGAGATCAACCGGTTCGCTGTAGAAGGCCATATGCCGCAGAAGACGATCTATCTGGACATTGATCCGGAAACCGGACTGAAGCGGATTGCCGACCGGGCATTTCTGGACCGTCTGGACCAGGAAACCTCGGAATTCCACGGCCGTGTTTACCGGGGATATCAGGAAGTAACGGAAAAGTACCGCAGCCGGATGATCTTCATTGACGCTTCACAGGACAAGGAAGCGGTCATTGAAGATGCCTACCGTGCAGTGAAAGGTTTGCTGGATGCCGCGGAAGCCAACGGATGAACAACTGAAGAAAGAATCTGCGCTGCGTGATGAAAGCAGGGCAGAGAACCGGGCACTGCGCATTCGTTGTTATGGAATACTGAAGGAATACGAAGAAGTCTTCTTCCGTATCTTTGACCGTGATATTGCTCAGGACACGCTTTTTCATGCGTGTATTTTCTATGGTCCGCCCGGATCGTTGAAGAACGAGGCGGCCGTCCTCACCGCGCAGAGCCTTGTCTGTCCGGGTGCGCACGGTCTGATCAACGAAGCAGAATGCGAAGACCCGGAACTCATGGCGCGTGTAGCGGAAAACGAGTACGGGGATCTGTACGTGATGAGGGAAAAGCTGGGCATTGTCCAGGCAGCCCAGATGCAGAGCTTCATGGCCAAAACACCTATGGAAGCGGCCGACCGGAAAATACTGATCATTGACCGGGCAGACAATATGTCCGAAGAAGCGATGAACAGCGTTCTGAAGTTCCTGGAGGAGCCTGCACCGCACGTGTATATCATCCTCACGGCTGAAAACATCGACCGGCTGCTGCCGACGATCCGTTCACGCTGCATGATGGTGCCGTTCCATCCGCTGCCGGAAGAAGTCTACCGGGAGACTGCGCTCAGCGAAGGCGTGGATCCTGAGGACGCGTTCCTTCTGACGGACTGCGCAAAGATTCTGAGCGGATACGGAGCGCTTGCGGCAGAGGAGACCTATCAGCGCGCGAAAGCTATGTTCCGCCAGATGATCGGTGTTTCCGGTGATCCGGATATGATCCTGGTGGACTATGAGCGCCTCTACCGCTTCCGCGAAAAAGTGAACAACCGGAATATGCGGGATCTGAATATGGATACCCTGACCTTCTTTTTCGGCATGCTCGGCACCTACTGGCGCAATGTGATAAAGGGTGATGAATCCGGTCCGGCATGGTATAGTGAGTCTGTCGGAAAAGCACGGTCCGGCGCGGCGGAGAAAGCTGTTGAGTGCTTCCGGATTGTACGTGAAGCGCGGGACCGTATTAACCGGAACAATGATCTGAACCTGGTCCTTGCCCAGGCAGTCTACAGATTGGAGAAACTGGCATGACAGTGGAAAATACAGAAACAGTACAGGAAACACATTATGACTATCAGGTTGCGGTGAAGTTCCGCAACAATTCCCATCCCTACACCTTCGGTACAGACCGGGATGATTTCCGTCCGGGAGATCTTCTGGTCGTGGAAACAGCACAGGGTGTAGAAGTCGGTGAGTGCGCGGAAAAGCCGCTGCCGACGGATAAGTATCCTCCCAGGTTCCCCCTGAAGCCGGTCCTCCGGCTGGCCGATTTCCGGGACCGGAAGAACTATGAAGACAATTTCATCTATGCCCAGGAAGCGATGAAAGTATGTCAGGAAGAAGTGGATGATCTCGGACTGGGGATGCATCTGCTGAACTCTTCCTACGTGCTTGACCGTTCGAAAGTGCTCTTTGTCTATACAGCAGAGCAGCGCGTGGACTTCCGCGAACTGCTGAAGCGCCTGGGTTCCCGGCTGCACTGCCGGATCGAACTGCGGCAGATCGGGGAACGCGACCAGGTGAAGATGATCGGCGGCATCGGCCTCTGCGGCATGGAGTGCTGCTGTGCGCGCTTCAAGACGCATTTCGACAATATATCCATCAATATGGCCAAGAACCAGCAGCTGGCACTCAACATCGAGAAGCTTTCCGGCATGTGCGGGAAACTGATGTGCTGCCTGCGCTATGAGAACGATATCTATACCGAACTGACCCAGGATCTGCCGAAGGTCGGCGCGCATGTAGAGTATGAAGGCGAAATGTACCGGGTGACATCGATCAATGTCATCGCTAACCAGGCAAGGCTGGAGAACATGGACACCTATCAGGCCATTACCGTGGATGAGCTGCGGGAGAAGGCCATCATCCGCAAGGGTGTTACGATCAAGCGGGCAACCGGCGGACGCAGGGCTGTAAACCGTACAGCGGTAAAGCCGGCGGAAAACCGTACACCGGAGATGCCGAAGCCTGAAGAAAGGCCGAAAACGGAAACACCGAAGGTACAGACACGCAGTTTCAGCGGAAAGAAGCAGAACAACAAGCCGAACAACAATCCCCGCAATAAAGAGCACCAGCGTCCGCAGAACCGGAACCGGGATGCCGCACCTGTGAACAAGCCGAACGTCACCGTCCGCAGCTTCAAGGCTGCGCGGGACAGGAAGGACAGCCAGGGAGACTGACTGTGCAGCGCCAGAAGAGCTTTGAAAACGGAAGAGCGACACTGTACCTGGTGCCTACCCCGATCGGAAACCTGAGCGAGATGACGCCGCGGGCAGTGGAGGTCCTCAGCAGTGTGGATGTTATTGCCTGCGAGGATACCCGGACATCCGGTACCCTGCTCAAGCATTTCGGCATTCACAGGAAGCTGATTGCCTGCCAGAACTTCAATGAAGCAAACTCGGCAAAAGGCATCGTTTCTCTGCTGGAGCAGGGAAACAACGTAGCTCTGATCAGCGATGCAGGCTATCCCCTCATCAGTGATCCCGGCCAGCGGGTTGTCAATGAAGTGACCTCCGCCGGCTTCAATGTCGTACCCCTGTCAGGAGCGAACGCTATGCTCAACGCCCTGGTAGCCAGCGGCCTGATCGTCCAGCCGTTCCTGTTCATCGGCTTCCTGCCGGCCTCAGAGAGCGATTGCCGCAGAAAACTGGAGGAATACCGCACCTTCCCGTCAACCATGGTCTTCTATGAAGCGCCGCACCGGATCGTAAAGATGCTGGGCAGTGTACTGGAAATCATGGGTGACCGCAGATGCTGTATTGCCCGGGAAATAACCAAGCTGCATGAGGAATTCCTGCGGGGGACAGTCAGTGAACTGATTGCAGCGCTGCAGGAAGAAGCCAGAGGAGAAATGGTTGTAGTCCTGGAAGGGAACACTGCACCGGAAGAGATTACCGAGGAAGCGATCCTGGCAGAAGTGCAGCAGTATACAGACAATGGTATGAGCACCAGCGCGGCAGTCAAGGCAGCCGCAAAGGCGCTGAAGGTGAACAAGAACAGAGTCTATGAGCTTGTTCACGGTAAGGAGGAATAGATCATGAGACTTCCTTTGTTCACAGT
>JAEEYJ010000013.1 GCA_016291725.1 Solobacterium sp. | reverse complement strand
TTCACAGATCTCCAGCAGGCGCATCGCCTTGGCGGACTGTTCAAGGTCTTCTGTCTGCCAGGATACCCGGCGCAGATCCATGAAGCGGTCTGCCCGCAGCGCAGCGCGGTAACGCTGCTGGTCTTCCTCTGTCATCTCCACCCAGTTTTCAATCTCTTCCTTTTCCGGAAGCTCATTCAGTACATCTTCCCTTCTTCTGCGCAGATAGACCGGTGCCAGGATCCGGCGGTATTTCGGTGCCGAGGAGATACTGTCATAATGGCTGAGCTCCTCCCAGGTACTGCGGGAAAGCATCCCGACCAGCAGGCTCATCTCCTCCACCCGGTTTTCCAGCGGTGTACCGGTCATGAAGAGAATGCGGTCTGCCTGCATCGTCAGCCGGCGCATCGCAGCTGTACGCAGAGCAGAGGGATTCTTCACATAGTGCGCTTCATCGGCTACCAGCAGGTCCAGCCGGATTTCCGGCGGAAGAGACATCCGGACAATCGTTTCATAGGTCGTGATGCCTGCACCGCCGTCTGCCAGCCATTCCTGCAGGCCGCGGACATCATATCCCCGGATCAATCTAGGTTCCAGATCAGAAAACTTCCTGATCTCCCTTTCCCAGTTCACGATCACACTGGCCGGGCATACCACCAGAAAACGGTTCATTCCCTGTGCGGCAAGATTGGTCATGACCGCAATCGCTTCCACCGTCTTGCCAAGACCCATCTCATCCCCGAGCATGACCTTCTTCTGATGCAGTATATACTTCACACCGAAAGCCTGGTACGGCCGCAGAACAGCCTTCAGATGCCTGGCCGACAGTTCCACCGCATCGATGGATTCAATCAGCTCATCGGACAATCCGTAATGATCGATCTTTACGGGACGGTCATCAAAGGAACTCAATGCAGCGTAGTACAACGCCGCATTCCGACGGAACGCCTCCATGCAGATCTCGCTGACCGTGCGGTTGACGCTGCGGTGCTGCTGGACCAGGGACATGACCTGTTTCCGGTAGGCTTTGGTATCCAGCTGCCGGAGCGCTTCATACGCCTGCGCTGCTTCTTCCTTCCGCCCCCTGCCCGCAAACAGCCGCCGCAGAGAGCCTTCCAGCACAGCAGCCTGCTTCAGATCCTGTTTGATCTGTTCATGATTGGCACGGTACAGTTTATCTGCTTCACTGCGCACTTCCTTGCTGTTGAGATAGATGTACAGTGCCTGTACCAGTTCCCTGTCTTCCTTTTCCGGATTGTCTGTCCGGATGCGCAGCGGTACCTGCTCCTTCAGTTCTTTGTACATCTGCTTCACTTTGCGGCGGATCAAGGATGCACTCTGCTCACCGATACCTTCCAGTCCTTCCAGTTTCGAATACGATTTTCCGACCAGCTGCCCGATGGAAGTATACCCTTCCTTCCGCAGCGCATTGACCCGTATTCTCTCCCCGGAACGGTTCAGTTCTTCGACATCCGTCCGGTTCAGGATCTCCATCACAGAGGCTTCCGTATGGTTGTCCACTGCCCGGCGGATCCTCTTCTCATCGGTTTTCTCTGAACCGATGATCTGCTTCAGTTGGCTTTCCAGATCCCTGATATTGGCCGATACATGGCGCACTTCGCTTTTCTGCGGTATTCTCATATGACCCATTATACAGGAAAAGAGGTCCGCAGACCTCTTCCTCACAGATGATAGAGCCTGGTATACTTCTCTTCCAGATAATCCAGGTAGTAGTCCGGATTGAACGGCTCTCCCGTTGCCATGCGCATGATTTCATCCGCATTGTACCGGCAGCCGTAGCGATGGATATGCTCCTTCAGCCACTCGATGATTGCGCTGAACTGTCCGCTCCTAAGCAGCTCATCCACATCAATGTCCCTGCGCATCGCCTTCATGAACTGGGCTGAGAACGCACTTCCCAGCGCATAGGTCGGGAAGTAGCCGAAGCTTCCGTTCGACCAATGGACATCCTGCAGAATGCCCAGCTTTGCGGTAGGCGCCTTGACGCCCAGGTACTTTTCATAGGTCTCATCCCAGGTACGGTCGAGGTTCTCCGTCGGAATCGTCCCGGTGAAAAGCCCTTTTTCAATCTCATAGCGGATCAGGATATGCAGCGGATAGGTCAGTTCATCCGCTTCGGTACGTACCAGAGAAGGCTTTCCCACATTGATCGCCCGGACAAACTGTTCCACCGTTACATCCTTCAGCTGTTCCGGGAAGGTCTTCTGCAGTGCCGGATAGTTGGCTTCCCAGAACGGCAGGGTTCTGCCGAGGTAGTTCTCCAGCAAACGGGACTGCGATTCATGCATGCCGGAAGAGATGCCGTAATTGAAGATCGTACCGTCATATTCCGGCGCCACATCATGCCCGTAATATCCATGGCCGACTTCATGGACTGTCGAGAGAATCGCAGACACCACATTGTTTTCCAGGTACTTGGTCGTCACCCGGATATCGTTTTCGCAGATGATGTCCGTGAAAGGATGCTCCGTCTCATTCTGGTAGCCCCAGCTGGAATCGAAGCCCAGATAAGGCAGGATGACACGGTTCATGTACTCCTTCTGCTTCTGTACGTCATACGGCTGCTTCAGGAAGCTGTCATCGATCTGCTGTGCTTCCGTTACTTTCCTGATCAACGGCACCAGACGTTCCCTGACGCGGTCGAAGAAAGCGTCGTGCTTCTCCATCGTCATTCCCGGTTCGTAGTCATCCAGCATCTGGTCGTACATCGCAGCGTCACTGTTCCGGCAGGCATACATCTGCTTCGATGCTTCGATTACCTTTTTGAGTACAGGTTCAAAGATTGTGTAGTCTTCGGCATCCTTGGCCCTGTGCCATACTTCATAGGCTTCCGCGGTCAGCTTTGCATAGGCCACAAACATATCCTTGGGCACAACCAGGATATGCTCGATCTCTTTGTCCATCAGCTCGATCTCACGCCGTTTGTCCGCGTCAATGTCCTCTGTGAGCAGCTGTCTGCGCACCTCTACCATGTGCGGGTCCGTCTCAATGGAGAACATCTCTCCGGCCAGGAACGCCGTGCGCTCATCGCGGTAAGCGGCACCGCCCTGCGGTGCCAGGGTCTGTTTGTCCACACCGATCAGGCTCAGTGCCATCTGGTAGGCAGAGAGCTTCATGACCCATTCATCAAATTCCTTCAGCAGTTCTTCTTTCATAGCATTTCTCCTGTAACTGATTATCTTCATTATAGAACAGCTGCAGGGATCAACCCCGTTATTATTCCCGGATTTTCGTTCATAATTGTACTGTTCCTGCAGCCTTCGCTGTCATCATCAATGCCGGCCGGCTGCTGATGGTGCTTCTGAACTCCATGGGACAGATCTACCGGAAATGTCTGCCGGTCATTCTGATCTTCATCGCTGTCTGCTTCGGCTGCTACATGATTCTGGTATAAATGCGGCATCAACCGCATTTTTTCATGCTTCCGAAATGCGCACTGATGTGCTAATATATATTAGCTATGTGCCCGTGGCGCAATGGATAGCGTGTCAGATTCCGAATCTGAAGGTTGAGAGTTCGAGCCTCTTCGGGCATACCATAAACCGCAGCGATGCGGTTTTTTACATACAAAAAGAGAGGTTTCCCTCTCATTGATCATACTTTTCCAGAAAACTGTGCAGACGGCCTTCCGCTTTGTATCCCGGGAATGTTTCTATCTGCACGGCATGCAGTGCCCGGAAGATATTGTGCTCGATCTCCGGGTTTTTTTTCTTCAGTTCCTTCAGGAGCTCTTTGATTTCCCTGCGTTTGGAATCCAGTTCCCCTGTTTCGCTGTTCTCCGTCATCCGGCAGGCACAGCGCAGAAACTGCAGATCATTGTACGCCGCCCAGGAAACGATGTCTTCTTCATGGACCATGTACATCGGACGGATCAGTTCCATCCCTTCGAAATTGGTGCTCTTCAGCTTCGGCACCATCGTCTCCAGTTTGGAACTGTAGAACATTGCCATGACCGTCGTCTCGATCACATCATTGAAATGATGGCCCAGAGCGATCTTGGTGCAGCCTGCTTCCCGGGCATAGCTGTACAGATAGCCGCGGCGCATCCTGGCACACAGATAGCAGGGATTGCCTTCCTGATGGTCTACATAGTCAAAAATCCTGGCCGGCAGGATCCTGGCTTGTATGCCGAGAATCTCCAGATTCCGGATAATCCTCTCCCGGTTCGCTTCATTGTAGCCGGGATCCAGAACCAGGAATTCTGTCTCAAACGGGATGTCATTCAGCCTGTGGTACTGCTGGAACAGCTTGGCCATGCACATGGAGTCCTTCCCGCCGGAAATGCATACTGCGATCCGGTCTCCCGGCTGAATGAGTTCGTATTCATGGACAGCCTTGACAAACGGAGCCCACAGGGTACGCCTGTACTTCCGGTTGATGCTGCGCTCGATTTCCTCTGTTCTGCTGAACTGACGCGCCATATCCACCGCCTCAGAACGAGAACAATGCCCCGGCAGCCGCAGCCAGGCAGATAATGACCAGCGGATGCAGCTTGTCCTTCTTCAGATACAGCGCCAGCAGTCCCGCATACAGTACGACTGCTTTCCAGTTGATCATCTCAACGAACTGTGCAGGAAAGGTGCCTGTATTGTTCAGCATCGCTGTGCGGTAGATGCTCAGCACAGCCGCAAGAATAAAGCCGACGACAGCGGGACGGAAGCCGTCGAAGACAGCCTTGACGGTCCTGGATTCCCGGAATGCATCCAGGATGCGTGAAACAATCAGGATAACGATGATGCTCGGGGTGATCAGGGAAAGGGTGGCGCAAATGGCTCCGGGAATGCCGAACATTTCATAGCCGACATAGGTCGCCATATTGATTCCCACCGGACCTGGCGTACTTTCAGCGACAGCGATCATCGTCGTCAGTCTGTCCAGGGTAAACCAGCCGTACTTGACGCTCATCTCCTTCAGGAAAGGAATGGTTGCCAGGCCGCCGCCTACCGCGAACAGACCGGTCTTGAAGAACTCCCAGCACATCAGCAGAAATGTGTTCATGCCCTTCCCTCCTGTATGCGCATACGCACATAGCCGGTGATGCCCGCCGCAATGACCAGGAATACGGTAGAAATCCCGGTGAACTGCGCCAGGATCCATGCAATGACGAATACGGCGAAATCCAGCTTGTTCTTCACGCCTTTTCTGAACAATGAGCGCACCGATACGAACATCAGGACACAGACCGCGACCTGGATTCCTTTGAGTGCGTGCTGTACTGCTTCCAGATCACTGAAATTGGTAATCAGCCCGGCAATCAGGACAATGATGACCAGGGACGGTGAAATGACACCGAGCGTCGCTACGATACCGCCGATGTCTCCTTTGACCTTGCGGCCGATGAATGTCGCTGTGTTGACAGCAATGATGCCCGGTGTGCACTGACCGATGGCATAGTAGTCCATCACTTCATCTTCCGTTGCCCAATGGTATTTATTGATAACTTCCTTCTGGATCATCGGCAGCATCGCATAGCCGCCTCCGAACGTGAACAGTCCCATACGGAACCATGCACTGTACAGATCCCACAATACTTTCATAAACCGGTACCTCCGATTCTGCATTACCAGAACGCGATGTTCGAGTCTGTTCTCGATTCCGTTCCGGCTGCGTATACACCGTTTTCCAGGCGGAGAATGATCTGCCCTCTTCCGAAGGAATTCCGGTTCTCTGCCTGTTCTGCATCATGGCCTTTGGCCTTCAGCGCTTCCAGGATCTCCGGGCTGAACCCGGGCTCAACCAGCACTTTATTGTCCCTGATCCACTGCCACCTCGGAGCGTCCAGGGCCATCTGGGGATTCAGGCTGAAATCAATCAGATTCATTACGGTCTGTACATGTCCCTGCGGCTGCATGTATCCGCCCATCACACCGAACGGTCCGGCTGCTTTTCCGTCTTTGGTCAGGAATCCGGGTATGATTGTGTGATAGGTCTTCTTGTGCGGCGCAAGCACATTCACAGCGCCTTTGTCCAGTGAGAAGTCGCTGCCCCGGTTCTGCAGCGCTGTGCCGTATCCTTCGACCACAATGCCGGACCCGAAGCCCATGTAGTTGCTCTGAATGAAGGAGACCATGTTCCCCTTTTTATCCGCTGTGCAGAGATAAACCGTACCGCTTTTATCAGGTGTACCGTGCGTCCGGATCTCTGCCCTGTTTCCGATCAGCTGCGCCCGCCGGGCACCATATACCGGATCCAGCAGATCATGGTAATCCAGATTCATAAGCCGTGCATCCGTCACGTAGTGCATGCTGTCCGCAAAGCTCAGCTTCATCGCTTCGATCTGATGATGGTACATCTCCGCATCCCTCTCTGCAAAACGGAATTCCTTCAGAATGTTCAGTGCCATCAATGCCGTTATTCCCTGCCCGTTCGGCGGGATCTCCCACACATCATAGCCGCGGTAGCTCACACGGACGGGCTCCACCCATTCCGGCCGGTAGTCCGCCAGGTCTTCCATGCGGAAGTATCCACCGTCCCTCGCGGATTGCTTGACCAGCTGTTCCGCAATCTCTCCTTTGTAGAATGCTTCTCCGTCCGACTCCGCAATCAGCTTCAGCGTCCTTGCATGTCCCGGCAGCTTCACCGTCTCTCCGAAATGATAGGATTCCCCGTTCTTCGTAAAGGTACGGAACCACTCGTCGTATTCATGCTTGCCGCGGAACAGCTCTGTGTACCGCGTCACTGCCCTTTCCCAGAAGAACGCAAGCTGCGGGGACAGTGGATAGCCCTGTTCAGCGTATTCGATAGCCGGTGCCAGATCCTCTGCCATTGTCAGCTTTCCGAAGCGCTCCACCAGGGCTGCCCAGCCGCCGACAGCTCCAGGAACGGTCACCGGAACCCAGCCGTATACAGGCATTCTGCCTTCCGGAGAACGCCTTTGGACATCCTCCAGCGAAATCCCGTACGGAGACGGTCCGGACGCATTCAGGCCGTACAGACGGTCCTTCATCCACACCAGGGCAAACGCATCGCTGCCCAGTCCGTTGGCGGTCGGTTCCACCACGGTCAGCGCAGCGGCACAGGCCACTGCCGCATCCACCGCATTGCCTCCTTTGCGCAGTACAGAAAGACCGGCGGAAGCCGCCAGTCCGGATCCGGTTGCCACTACTCCGTTCTTTGCGGTGATGCAGTAGCGGTTGGAGGAATATGGCTGATACAGGGGATCAAACTTCATAGAATACCTCTAGTATGTCAGGATTTCATTGCCGGTTTCCGTAATCAGGATCGTATGTTCCCACTGAGCGGAATCCTTGCCGTCCTTTGTATAGATCGTCCAGTCATTGTAGGCATCGATCACCACGCTTGCCCCGCCGGCATTGATCATCGGCTCGATGGTAATGACCATCCCGGGCACCAGGACCATGCCTGCACCCTTCTTGCCCACATGCGCAACAAACGGATCCTCATGGAATCCGATGCCGACCCCATGTCCGCCCAGATCACGTACAACACTGTATCCCAGTTTCTTCGCGTACTGCGATACTGCATAGCCGATATCACCGACGGTATTCCACGGCTGCGCTGCCTCGATGCCCGCTTCCAGGCACTTCATCGTCTCTTCGACCAGGCGCTTCCGCTGCGGGCTGACACTGCCGATCATGAACATCCGGCTTGCGTCTGCGTAGTAGCCGTCCAGAATCGTGGTGCAGTCCACATTGACAATGTCCCCGCTGTGCAGCTTCCTGTGGCGGGCAGGAATCCCGTGGCAGACTTCTTCATTGATCGATGTACATACACTCTTCGGGTATCCTTCAAAATGATAAGGCGCGCAGATGCCCCCGTGTTCATGCGTCACAGCGACTACGATATCATCGATTTCCTGTGTACTCATGCCTTCGTGGATCTTTTCCGCAACCGCGTCCAGCACCGCTGTATTGACCGCCCCGGCTTTCCGGATCCCTTCAATGTGCGACGGGCGCTTGATCAGACGGACATCCGGTACGATCTTTCCCTGCCTGCGCAGTTCTTCCATGCGTTCCAGTATATGTGCCGGCACCGGTTCTTCCCGGAAGATTCTTTCAATACTGCTATGATCACTCATCCTGCTTGTTCTCCGTTGTACTGCCGAAACCGCCGGCCCTGATGCCTTCCGCCGCGTCATCCACGGTAATGCCGTAGGGAACGAAAATGCCCTGCAGCATTCCATCGCCCTTATTGATCATAACCTTGCGGCTGCCGTGTGTGTCGTTGGTCATCCGGACAAGAATATGCCCTTCGTTATCTGCGCTGTAGTAGTCTCCGTCTATGACACCGACGGTATTGTTCAGCTGCAGACGGTAGCGGAAGCCCAGTCCGCTCCGCGGCACCAGCAGCAGCACCCACCCCGGTTCCATCTTTACCCGGATGCCGGTCGCAATGATGACCTCTTCCTCCGGAGCGATCTCAATGTCCACCGGTGCGAAGAAATCATAGCCTGCAGAGCCGGCTGTTGCCCGCAGCGGGAGCTTCAGGTCTTCGTAGACTTCTTCCGCGCTTTCTTCCCCGACCGACTTCTGCCAGTCTTCCTTGAACTGTTCCAGTGATACTTTTTCAAACTCAGCGATTCTGTTCATCTATGCCTCCCAAGTTCATACATCAGCTTTACAACAAAGTCTGCCAGTGCTTTTTCATACGGATAGAGTGCGTACACAGAGCGCAGACTGATGACCGTATGCTCAGGGTACAGCGACATATGCACCAGCGATCCTACAATCTTTCCGGTATCGGATCTGCCGAAGTAGTTCCGCAGATCCACGTTTGCCAGTGAAGCATCCAGCTCATAGTCTTCGTACGCGCACGGTGCGTATGCCGCCAGTACAGTATCCACCGCTGTACGGTAGTCCCATACCTTCTTTACATCGCAGCCGCACAGGCTCATCAGTTCATCCATCAGTCCGAAGAACAGGTTCTCCCTCGACAGCACTTTCCGGTTCTGGCGCTCCCGGATCCGGTCATATACAGGCTGATCGCTCCGCAGCAGGTCACTGACAGCCCCGGACCTTGCGGCGTTGTTCTCCAGCAGGATCAGCTTTCTCTCATAGTCTTCGAACCAGTCCGGCAGTGATGTCTTTTCAAACGTATAGGCATATCCGGAATACCTGCCGTAGACCTTCATCACATCGTAGTATCCGCAGATATCCAGCGTGTTCAGCTTGTCCCGGTCAAAGTTCAGGAAAGTGCCTGTTTCAATGGTGGGACAGATATAGGTCACCGGTGTTCTGTCCATCAGCTGAGGGTGCTGCGGACGATGATGCAGATCCACCGCAATCACTTCCTCCGCTCCCATCCGCAATGCTTCATCGACCGGCAGATTATCATAGTATCCGCCGTCAATGAATTCCCCTTTGGCGAACCGGTGCACAGGGAATACCGGATAGGCTGAGGCAGAAGCCACAAGCCAGTCCCGGCCGTCCTCCCTCATCATATCCTTGGTGACGTATACCGGCCGCAGAGTCGGAAACTGCACAGTAACGCACCCGAAATCCACCGGAGAGGCCAGGAACGCGTCCGGATCGAACATCCGTCCGATCAGTTCCAGCATCGGTGATACATCCGTTCCTCCGTGTACATACTGTTTGAACAGTACACGCATACCAACGTTGTTGAACAAGGACTCCCAGGTAAAATCATTGGGAATATCACCGTTGATGACATCTTCCTTCTTCAGACTGTCCCATAGACCGGACAGTGCTTCATAGTCCTTCTGTACGATCACAGCACCGTTAAGCGCACCGATGGATGTACCGGTGACCAGACCCCAGTCATCTTCTCCCAGCTCGCACAGCGCCCGTACTGCGCCGTTCTCATAGGCACCGCGCGTACCGCCGCCTGACAGTACGAGCGCTTTTTTCTTCTTCAGCATGTGATACATTTTATCATGCTTTGGTAACTTATGGGATTCTTTCCTTTTTGCAGGTATAATAGGAACGGAGGACTGAATACTATGAAACTGAATATCGCCGTGATCTTCGGCAGTGAGACCGTCGAGCACGAAGTCAGCGTCATCTCCGCCCACCAGGCGATGGAAGCGCTGGATCCTGAAAAATACAATGTTCTGCCGGTCTATATCTCCAAGGACCGTAAATTCTATTATTCCGACGCTCTGCGCAGCATGGATGCCTACAAGGATCTCTCGAAGATTCCCGCCATTGCTCCGCAGGTTACCTTCGCCGTCATCGACAATAGGACATACATCATGCCGGTCAAGAGCGGCCTGTTCGCCAAAAAGCCGCTGGCTGTGATCGACGCGGCTATCCCCGTCATGCACGGCACCTATGGTGAAGACGGTATGATCGCCGGCCTGATGGAGGCGTTCCGCCTTCCCTACTCTTCCTGCGATATCATCGCTGCCGGTGTCGGCCAGGACAAAGTGCTGCAGAAGCACATTCTCAGCGACAACGGCCTGCCCCTGACCCGCTGGTTCTGGGTCTATGCCGATGAAATCGACACCAACCGTGAAGAAGTCCTCAGGAAAGTCCATAAACTCATCTATCCCGTCATCCTCAAGCCGGCAAGAACCGGTTCCTCCATCGGCATATCCATTGCGCATAACGATGAAGAATACCTGGAGTGCTTCGAGGACGCCCGGCAGTATGATGAGAAGATCATTACCGAAAAGGTCGTCAAGCCTATGCGGGAGATCAACTGCTCTGTTCTGGGAGACGGCAACCATGCCCGTACCAGTGCGCTGGAGGAAGTCAGCCACGGTGACAGCGGCCTGCTGGACTACAAGGACAAATACCTCGGCACCGGCAGAACCAAGGGCGCAAAGAGCGGCCCCTCCAAAGGCATGGCTTCCGCAAGCCGCATTGTTCCGGCACCGCTGGACAAAGCCCAGGAGGAATACATCAAGGATCTTGCCCTCAGGACCTTCCGTGTCCTCGGCTGCGCCGGTGTATGCCGCATTGACTTCCTGATGGACGCCGAAACAAAGACCGTCTATGTCAATGAGATCAATACCATACCGGGTTCCCTGTCCTTCTATCTCTGGAACGCGGCCGGTGAAAGCTTCCCGGCACTTATGGATGAGCTTGTAAACATCGCTCTGGAGCGGGAAAGAAGACGTTCCCATATGAACTTCTCCTTTGATTCCAACCTCCTCGCTTCCTACAGTGCACAAGGTACCAAGGGCTCCAAAGGAGCGAAGAAAATATAAGAAAGGACTCGATTTATGCCTACACCTCACAACAGTGCCAAAGAAGGCAGTTTCGCCAAAACCGTACTGATGCCGGGCGATCCGCTGCGTGCCAAATTCATCGCGGAGACGTTCCTGGAAAACGCGGAGCTCATGACGTCCGTCCGGAATGTTCTGGGCTACACCGGTTACTACAAAGGAAAAAGAGTATCCGTCATGGCTTCCGGCATGGGCATGCCCAGCATCGGAATCTATTCCTATGAACTGTTCAAGTTCTATGGTGTCGAGAACATCATCCGTGTCGGTTCCACCGGTGCCTGTGATCCGGCCCTGAAGCTGTTTGACGTTGTACTCGCTGATGATGCCTGGTCCACCAGCACCTATGCAAAGAACTTTGCCGGAATCGAAGGCAATATCATGACCCCTTCCGCAGAGCTCAACGCCCGGATCGAGGCTGCAGCGCATAAGCTCGGCAAGAAGATTACCAAGGGAAGGGTCGGCAGTTCCGACAACTTCTACTATGAGACCGAGACAGAAAACGTCAATGAAACACAGGGTGTAATCTGTCTGGAGATGGAAAGCTTCGCCCTGTTCACCAACGCCAAAGTGCTGGGCAAAAAGGCAGCCTGCCTGCTCACTGTATCCGACAGCCTCATCACTCATGAAGAGACGACACCGGAGCAGCGCGAAAAAGCATTCACCGATATGATGGAGATTGCACTCGAAGCTGCTGAGTAAAGCGGTATTATGAAAAGGCGTTCCCTTGAGGGGACGCCTTTTTACATTGCCTTGATGATCTCTTTGACATAGCCGCTGAAGTCTTCCGCAATGACACGTCCGACTTCATTGACTTCCTCCGTTGTCAGGGGCTGGTCCAGGATCCCGGCAGCCATGTTGGTCATGACGGACAGCGCCAGCAGAGGCAGTCCGCAGTGCGCGGCTGTCAGTGCCTCCGTGACCGTGGACATGCCTACCGCGTCCGCTCCAAGAATGCGGGCTGCCCGGATCTCTGCCGGTGTCTCGAACTGCGGTCCGGTGAAGAACATATAGACCCCTTCATGGATCCGGAGTGCTGTATGCACCGCACAGGCTTTCGCTGTTTCCCGCAGCTCCGGTGTATACATCCTGGTTGTATCGAAGAACCTCGGCCCGAATTCCTCGATGTTCTTCCCCCTCAGCGGGCTGCTGCCGGACAGCTTGATATGATCCTTGACGATCATGATGTCACCGGGACGGTAGTCCGTGTTCACCGCACCGGCTGCGTTTGTCAGGATCAGTCTCTTTACGCCCAGCAGTCTGAACAGGCGGACAGGTATGACCAACTGTTCGAAGTCATAGCCTTCGTAGGTATGGAAGCGGCCGGACATGCAGAGCACTTTCTTTCCTTCCACTGTACCGTAGATCAGCTTCCCGGCATGCCCGGGTGCAGTCGATACCAGGAATCCCGGGATATCCTTGTAATCAATAACCACCGGGTCCTCGATTTCATCCGCGAACGTTCCGAGCGCGGATCCCAGGATCAGTCCTGTTTCCGGTGTATCCGGGATTCTCTTCCGTACGTATTCAGCACTCTTCAGATAATCACTGTATTCCATATTTCCCTCCTCTTACTGCGGAAGCACTGCCGCAGGATTCAGTTCGTTGTTGATGGCAACAGCCGCAATCTTCCAGCCATTGTCTGTACACAGGAACGTAAGCTGGTAGCCGCAGTGCCATGTCCGGTGCACTTCACCATTGTCCGCAAAGTAATCAAATACAATGTGCGCGCTCACCGTATCCTCATTCCGGTACACCGCTTCCAGCACCTGTTCATTGGAGAATTCCGACACGTTGTGTGCCGTGAACCAGTAGTTCTGCAGCGTTGCGTAGCGGGCATACCATGAGGTATTCGTCAGGGATACCGCCTGTACCTGCCCGAGTGACGCGTCCTGCGCCGGATAGGCAGCCAGGAGCTTTGCGGCTCTCAGCATTTCCTCCAGCAGCTTAGGATCGGTCACTTTCTTTCCTGCCAGGTATCTTCCGGACAATACATCCTTGATCATTGCATAATCATCCGCTTCCGGATCCCCGAGCAGACCATCCACCCGGTAGACATCCACGTATGCCTTCTGTACGTTCGAAGGAAACACAAAGCACTCCGATGCCGGCACGTTCTCTTCCACAGGCTTCTCCTGTGTTCTGCCGTTGATGATCAGTTCCGAACCCGCAGGCACTTCGATCCAGGCAGTACGCTGCCCCTGCAGAGGCAGCGCTGCATGCGGCATGCCTTCTGCATCCAGATACACATACGCATCCGCCAGGCAAACATCACCTGCGTAGATCCGCCAGGCATCCCCGTTCTTCCTGAAGTTCAGTTCATTCCTGCCGCACTCTTCCAGCATACGGTCCAGGAAGCGGCTGTAGGAAGCGGCAGGATCCGGTGTGTACTGATATGCAAGTGTATCCGTGAAAACATCTGTGTAGTCTCCTGCTTCCAGTTGATCCAGAAGACGCATCATCGCTGTCTCCGGCATCCGTTCCTGTTCTTCGCTGAATCTCTTTGCGGCAGCGGATGAAGCGTAGAAGCCATAGAAAAGGATGGCGGCAGAGAAGAGCACCGGTACAATCAATGCCGGAAATACTTTGACCCGCTTATTCATCTTCATCCCCCTTTACAAGAATCACCGAAGGCAGATTCCGGGAATCATACATGGAAACCGGGTAGTGTACGTACTCTCCGTCATACATCATGACCGAAGAGTTCCCACCGTCCAGATTGCCGGCATTGACGGCTTCGTATTCCTGGAATATGGCTACGACATCCTCGTACTTTGCACCGAAGGATGAAGGCCCTCTCCCGTCAATGACCAGCAGCAGGAAGGTTCCATCCGCCTTCTGGCCGACCGCGGTACGGGGATTCAGCATATTCAGATTGTCCGTGCCGGGAACATAGGTCACCCTGCCGTCCGTGATGAACGTCGGTCCGAACGTAACGGCTTCGTACACCCCCATATCCAGCGCTTCCTGGCCGGAGCACGTTGTAGTGATCAGTCTGTGGTCCCGGGTGATGCCGACAATGGGCTGCGGTGCACCGCCGGAGATCAGCTCACCGTTCATGATTACGATACCGGCAGGAATACTGCCGTCACCGGTACCGCCGGAATCCTCAAAGCCGCCGCCGTTGATTCCTCCTGCCGCACGGTACAGGGAAACATAGTCCTCCAGCTCCGGTGCCGGACCGGCTGACCCCATTCTGGGATTCACGGCAATGAATACTTTGGAAGGATCTTCCACCACCATCATGTATCCCTCATAGGTAGGCGCGTAGATATGTTCGATCCAGATTCCATCTCCGTTGGGGTCTTTCTCATCCTCATCCATACATGTCCGGCTGAAAGGCACGGAATTGTCCACAGTACCTGCTGAACGGATTCTTCGAATTTCCTCTTCACTGAAAAACTGCCGGGCAATCCTGTACTCCAGAGAACCTTCCATCAATGAACGGAATGCTTGTTCACTGTATAGACGATGATCACCGCCGTACTTCTCCCTGCAGTAGATATACGCTGCGCCTGCAGCCGACGCACCGATGAGAATCATGCACAGCAGCAGATACAGCAGAAACGGTATTCCCTTTTTCTTTCCTTTTGCCATATGACTGACCATCCGTATTTCTATTATAAACAAGTGTATACGCTTCTTTGACAGGAAAACCCGCTTCCAGCACCGTTTTCCTGCGTATAATGTGATTAGAAACGGAGGAGGATGTATGAAGAAGAGAATACTGCCTGTGCTGTGCCTCAGTGCCCTTCTGGGTGCCTGCACCGAAGCAGAGCCGCCGCTGCCCCTGCCGGAAGCGGAAAGCGGGATCCGCGGGGAACAGTTCGGCATTGACCGGAATATCAACGAAAGCACCATAGACCAGTATCTCGGCCGGGAAGACACTGTATACCGCGATATGCGGATGCTGGTGGATGAAGCCGACTACAGCGCCATCGGAGGAGACGCGTACCTCTCCGGCATTGTGGAAGGCTTCGAAGTGGTACCCTACCCCTTTCTGTGCAATGTAGAAGGACTCCCGCCGGAAGTCGGTGCCGGATATACCGGCAACAGCCTGTTCAGCCATACAGAAGACGGTTATACTGCGAATTATGAAGAATCCCTGGCCATCCTGGAATACCTCTTCCCCAAAGACAGGAACATTATCCTGATGTGCGGCGGAGGCGGCTATGCCGGCATGACGAAGGATCTGCTTACAGCGCTGGGCTGGGACGAGGACAGGATCTGGAACGCCGGCGGATACTGGTACTACAAAGGAGACCACAGCATCTCCATACGCAGGGAAGAAAACGGTGAAATCTACTACGACTTCCACCGTCTGGTCTATCATCCCATCGAGTTTACTGCGCTCCACCGCATCCAGGAAGAACCGGAGCCGGCACCGGAGGAAACCGTATATCCATCCACTATCCCGTCCATCACGGAAGACGGACTGGATGAAAAGATCCGTTCAGGAGATCTCTTCGCTCTGTATCTGTATCTGCCGGGATGCAGCACCTGTGCACAGTTCAGTCCCATTCTC
>JAEEYJ010000096.1 GCA_016291725.1 Solobacterium sp. | reverse complement strand
GGCTGCTCCCTCTGCTCCATGGACATGTTCTCCATATGGCAGTAGGAAGCCATCTGCTCCAGCACACCCTTCATCTCATAGAAGATCTTCTTCGCATCCTTGTCCACGATGCAGCCGGTCAGGCATTTTCTGTGCACAGGGAGTGTTTCCTCTTCGGTAGATTCATGGTATACACCCTTTTCGAATACCTGGGCTGCTTCAAACATACGGAATGAACTGAAGTACCGCAGGTTCTTCACCACCGACTCCAGCATGCCCGGAATCAGGGAAGAGCGCAGGATTCCCAGCTCTTCGGACGGCGGTGTTGCCAGACGTACACTCTTCGCTGTATCGACCTTTGCGGCCGCAATGTATTTCTCATCCACCCAGGGATACGTGAAGATCTCGTTGAAGCCGCAGCGGTAAGCCAGGTATTCGCGCAGCCTTCTCTCCAGCTGCACCTCCCTCTGGATTACAGAATTCTCGAACTTGATCGTCAGCGGCTGTTCTTCGAAGCTTTCAAAGCTCAGCAGCCGGGCAAGATCACCCAGGACATCATCCTTGATTGATACATCGCCTGTGGAACGCCACACCGGTACAGTGACATGGTATGTACCGTCTTCATAGTCCACTTCATAGCCTACACCGGTCAGAGTCTTCTCAATGGTCTCCCTGCTCAGAACCTTGCCGAGACGTACATCCAGGAATTCCTGGGTCACATCGATATGCTCCTGTTCTGTTTTTACAGGATAGTTGTCTGCGAAAGCAGCGATCCTGCATTCAGGATAGAATTCCTTGAACAGCTGCAGGCACATGGCAATGCCCTGATCCACACGCTGGGTATCCAGGTTCTTTTCATAGCGGATGGAGGCATCCGTCTTTTCGTTGAACCTGGCTCCGGTTTTGCGGACGGTCCGGGCTGTGAAGTTGGCCACCTCCAGAATGATCCCGGTTGTATCCGGCAGGACAGAATCCTTCACACCGCCCTTGATGCCGGCCAGGTTCATCGCACTCTCGGCGTCGCAGATGACAAGATCATCTTCCGTCAGGTCAATGGCATTCTGGTCCAGCAGCAGCAGTTTCTCATCCTTGTGCGCATTGCGTACGACGATCTTCCTGCCGTCCACATGAGTACGGTCATAGGCGTGTGACGGCTGGCCTACAGCCATCATGACATAGTTCGTAATATCAACGATCGCATTGATCGGCCGCATGCCGCCGTGGATGAGCAGCACTTTCATCCAGAGCGGGGAATCCTTAACGTACAGATTCTCGATCTCTGTCGCGGTGAATCTGCGGCACTTCTCCGGTTCCTGGATCTCAACGTCGTATACCGGCGTTCCCTCAGGGATCGTATATCCGGGCAGCGGCTTCAGTTCGCAGCCGTAGATGCCTGCCAGCTCTCTTGCGATACCGTAGTGGCCCCAGAGGTCGGGACGGTTGGTCAGGGATTTGTTGTCGATCTCGATGATCGTGTCGTTCAGACCCAGGACATCAGCGATGTTCTGGCCGGGAACGCACGGGATATCGCCGAGATCCACAATGATATGATCGTCTTCCGCCGGGAACAGATCCTCCAGATAGACTTCCGTTGCCCCGCAGATCATGCCGTAGGAGTATTCCCCGCGCATCTTCGTTTCCTTGATCTTCACCAGTTCGGAAAGACCGTGCCAGTATACTTCCGCGCCCGGCCTGCATACGACTACGTTCTCTCCGGCGTAGAGATTGGAGCCGCCGCATACAATCTGAACCGGCTTCTCTTCGCCGATATCCACGATACAGACCTTCAGAGCATCCGCATTGGGATGATCCTTCACTTCCAGAACTCTGGCAGCGATGATGTCATGGAATTTGTCGCCTGTATTCTCCGTACTCTCCACTTCGACGGTACGGAGGGTCATATCATAGGCAATCTGTGCCGGTGTGAGTTCTGCCGGCAGATCCACATACTGCTTTACCCAGTTCAATGATACTTTCATAGTTTCATCCTATCCTTTCATCCCCTGCTGATTATCTGAACTGCTGCAGGAAACGCAGGTCCGCACTGTGGAACAGACGGACATCATCCACGCCGTAGCGCATCATGACAAGACGGTCAAGACCGATGTTGATGTAGAATCCGGTCCATTCTTCCGGATCCAGGTTTGCCGCGCGCAGTACATTCGGGTGAATGACACCGCCCGGCATGACCTCGATCCAGCCATTGTGATTGCATACACGGCATCCCTTGCCGCCGCATACCAGGCATTCCATGTCGATTTCATAGCCCGGCTCCGTGAACGGGAAGAAACCCTCACGCATACGGACATTGATCTTGCGCCCGAACACTTTCTCCAGGATGGTCTGGATCATGACCTTGCCGGACGCAAAGGAGATATCGTGGTCCACGATGAGCGCTTCATACTGGAAGAACGCCCGCTCATGCCGTGCATCGGTTGTCTCATTGCGGTAGACACGGCCGGGATAGACAAACCGTGCCGGAGCACCGTGCTTCAGCAGATACCGTACAGAACCGCCTGTAAGATGCGGTCTGAGGCACAGGCGCTCATTGCCCCGCTTCTCTTCCGTTCCGTCCAGCCAGAAGGTATCCATGGATGCCCTTGCCGGATGATCCGGAGCGAAGTTCAGATTGTCAAACGCAAACTTTTCACTGCTGATGTCATCTTCACTGTAGACTTCGAATCCCAGTGAGAGGAACGCATCGTTCAGGTCATAGCACATTTGGGTGATCGGATGCAGTGATCCACCTTCCACTGCCGTACCCGGCAGAGTCAGATCAATCGGTCCGTCCAGGACACTCTTCGCCTGGATCAGTTCCTCTTCCCGCTCATTGAGCTTCGCAGCGAACAGTTCCTTGACTTCCGTGGAAAGGATACCGATCTCCTTGCGCATTTCCGGATCGATCTTTCCAAGGGAACGAAGGACCTCATTCAGTGCACTCTTCTTTCCCGTCAGCTCTCTGCGCACTTCCGCCAGTTCTTCGATACTGCTGGTTTCCGCTATGCGCGAAAGACCCTTTTCCCGGATTTCATTCAGCTTTTCTTTCATTTCCTATACCCCTTTTCCAAAAAACACGAGCAACCCGTCCAAAAGGACGAATTGCTCGTGGTACCACCTTTCTTCACAGCACAAGGCTGCCTCATTG
>JAEEYJ010000095.1 GCA_016291725.1 Solobacterium sp. | reverse complement strand
GACTGTGCACTGCTGCACAGCGCCGGCACCATCATGACCGACCGGAAGGACTGGTTCGCTGAGCAGATGCAGAGCGGAGCGTACGCAGATACCCTCATTGCCCGCAATGCCGTGCTGATCGGCGAAGCGCATACCATCGATGTACCGGAAGGCGCAGCGGTGCGTTCGCTGACGATGGATGATCTGCCGTTCCTGCTGGAGCACTATGACGGCTTTGCGGTGGACAGCGCCTATCTCATCAGCTGCATCGAACGCGGTATGCTGGGCATTGAGGAGAACGGCAGCCCCGCCGGCTTCATCGGCTGCCATCCGGAGGGCTCCATGGGTCTGCTGTATGTACTGCCGCAGTACCGCCGCAGACATTACGCCGAAGCGCTGGAAAGCGCACTCATCCGCCGCCTGCAGGCACAGGACCGTTTCGTCTGGTGCCAGGTGGAGGAGGACAATACACCTTCCTGGAACCTGCAGACCCGTCTGGGCCTGGTTCCTGCCGATCTTTACTACTGGCTTTTCAGAAAACCATAGAGGAGAAACCAATGACAAACCTGACAATCCACAAAGGAATCAACGGAGCTGTACTGACCACAGACTTCACTCCGGATGACATAGAGCATGTCATCCGCCGGCAGATGGAGATCTTCAAGGATGAATTCGGATTCACCGATGAAGAGAACGATCCGGTCATCGATCTGATCCATGCGTTTGCGGACGGACTGGATCCGGAAACGGAATTCATCCTGCTGGTCAAGAAGGACGGCATCCCTGCCGGCTCTGTCTTCTTCACCGGACGGGAGAAGCCGGACAGCCGTCTTCGCTTTGTATACATCGATACACCGGAGCGCGGCAAAGGCTACGGCAAAGCGATGATCCTCGCTGCATTGGAGTGCGCGAAGGCAAACGGGTGGAAGCACGTTCACCTGACGACCTACAACATCCTTACTGCCGCCAGGCGCATGTACGCTTCCTGCGGCTTCACATGCACCGGAGAAGCACCGGCCGACTGGATCACTTCCCAGCAGATTCTGGAGGAAACCTGGGAGAGGGATCTGTAGAAAAACAGCTGTCGATGGACAGCTGTTTTCAGTCTTCCTCCGGTGCATCCGGTTTGTATTCCAGGATGTCCCCCGGCTGGCAGTCCAGGGCATCGCAGATGGCTGCCAGCGTAGAAAAGCGGATGGCGCTGATCTTTCCGGTCTTCATTTTGGAAAGGTTGACATTGGTCACGCCCACCTTTTCCGATAGTTCCTTCAGGCTGGTCTTCCGGTCGGCCATGACCCGGTCCAGCCGCAGTATGATCCTGCCCATGGTGCCTCCTACAGGGTTTCGTCCGCTTCCCGCTGCAGCTCTTCACCGTAGCTGAAGACATAGGACAGCAGGAAGAGCACGAATGCCACAGCGATGAAGGACAGATCGAATGATGCATGATAGGTCCAGCCGGTCACCAGGTCCATGTTGAAGATCTTTGTAAAGTCATAGGCTTCCCAGAGAAAGCCGCTGGAGAACGTTTCCAGCGCACCGCTCAGAATGCCGCCGGCTATGACGATCCAGCCGAGCCTCTTCAGGCTGCCAGGGATGTCGGTGTCGAACGGACGGCCTTCCTTCATCGGCTTCAGAATCCGGCGCACGGTACGCAGCCCGGTGCAGAGGACAGCCATGGTTACCATCGCTGCAGCGGCTGTGGCAAGAAACCAACGTTTCAGTGCTGCGGGATCCTGTACTGCCGGACCTTCCTTCACGGCAATGCTCAGATTCCCGACGCTGACGCTCTGGGAGAAATTGATGAAGGAAGGCCTCATCTGGGAGCCCATTGCGGCGAACAGCAGAACACCTCCGACGACAAGCAGAACCATACCGGCACAGAGGATGATCCCGATGATTTTTGCAAAAGTATCCAGACCTTTCGCGGTTTTGATCATTCTTTCATTGTTCATAACAGTCTCCTTTATTGATTTCCGATATATATTTATCGTTTTACGATAATATAATAATGTTATTGTTTAATCTTGTCAACAAGCATCCGATAAAAAGTGCAGGAATTCCCGGGAAATCATGCATGCACAGTCTTGGAATAGTGCTATGATTGGTACCATGAACAAAAACAGCAACACAAAGTACGGTGTCCTTGCGGTGGTCGGGGCGAGCTTCCTGTATGGTATGCTGCCGATCTTCATGAAGGAAGTCCTGCTGGAAGGCATGCCGGAAAACACCCTGATCTTCTACCGGTTCCTGTTTACCGCTGTCTTTGCATTGATTCTGCTGGGTGTAACCCGCACCAGCCTAAAGATGACCAAACGGCAGTTCCTGGAGCTGACTCTGGCGGCCCTGATCGGCTACGGAGCCACAGCCGCTTTGCTGACGAATGCCTATACACTGATTCCCGTCGGTCTGGCAACCATGTTCCACTTCACCAATCCCTTGTTCGTGAACATTGCGATGATTCTGCTGTTCAAGGAGAAGCCAACGCTGTTCAAGGGCATCTCGGTCTTCTGCGCCATCCTGGGACTGGTCTTCATGGCTGACTTCTCCAGCCTGCGTCCGCTCGGTGTTCTGCTGGCTACGCTGTCCGGCGTGACCTATGCTTCCTACGTTGTTGCGAACAAAAAATGCAGCTTTGCGGAGCTGGACAGTATGGTTGTGGTCTTCTTTGTTGGTATGGTCAATCTGATCATCTTCGGTACGGTTTCCCTCTTCAGCCACGCTTCGATGGCAATACCGAGTGTACGGGCTCTGGTGATAATGGTCATTCTGTCACTGTTCTGCACCATCGGGGCACTGTACCTGCTGACCTACGGCATCCGTACACTCGGAGCTTCCAAGGCTTCGGTGCTGAACATGCTGGAGCCGGTGGTGAGCCTGATTGCCGGTATGATCGTCTACCACGAGACGGCGAGCATCAAGATCCTGCTCGGCTGCCTGCTGATCGTGATCAGCGGGATTGTGGTGGTCAAGGACGATCCTGTGGAAGAATAAAGCATTCCGCTTCATATGGAATGCTTTTTTGTTATTCGTTCCAGGTCTTCCGGTGTATTGATGTTCATGGTTTCTACGGGATCGTCCGTATCGCAGTACGCCGTTTGTATTTCCTGCAGCAGACTGCTCATGCGGTAATCCTTCTCCCGGATCTGCTTTTCCACTGCCGGCAGAATACGCTTCCGGTAGATCCCGATCGTCGGATGGATTCTCCCGGCTGTGCGCAGGATGACAGCGTCATGCTCATCCAGCATCCGGTACATACGCACAATGGTGTCCCTTTTCAGCAGCGGTGTATCACAGGGCACGGTGAATACGTGATCTGTATCTGCATCCATCAGCGCGGTGTACAGGGCACCCTTCGGACCGCAGTCCTGTACGGCATCCGGGATGACGGGATAGCCCAGGGCATCATAGTCATGGGTGTTGGCACTGATGCGGATCCGGTCAAAGAACTGCACGGTATGCAGGATCCGGTCCATGAAGGTATACTCCCCAAGTTCCAGCAGGCCTTTGGCTGCCCCGTTCATCCGGGATGCCTTTCCTCCTGCCAGTATGATGCAGGCGGACCGGCGGATGTCTGCCATCGCTGCACGGCGCTGCCGTATCCTTTCTGCCTCTGCATCGATCCGTTCCCTTGGTACCGCAGCACCGAACAGGCGATGCTCCAGGCAGTCTGCGATGTCTGCTCCTCCGTGCAGAGTCCGTGCCATGGCACACGGGACGGCGAGCGCTTCTTCTCCGGTGCCGAAGTGCCAATATTCAAAGTCAATGCCGCGGATCCCGTCCGGTGTGACAATCAGGTTTCTGGGATTCAGATCCTCCAGTACCGGATACCTGCCGAAGACCGTAAAGGATGTATCTTCAAACCGGCAGATCCAGTCCGCCAATCGTTCTGCTGCATCACCGGCATCAGGACCGCTGTCCAGCCAGGCGGAAAACGTCTGCCCCGGCAGTTTCTCCAGTATCAGTGTCTGTTTTCCTTCTTCCTGCAGTACGGGGACCAGCCCGTCTGCCGGAAGGCTCCGGTAGATCATCCGTTCCTTTTCGAACGAAATCCGGTCCCGGTACTGCTTGATGACACAGTTTTCTTTGAATTCGGTACGATTATTCACTTACTTTGATCCTTACAATGTTCCGGCCCCAGCGGGTTGCGAATTCATCATGGTTCACCACCAGCATGAACGGACCGCTTTCTTCATCCAGCGCAGCCTCTCCTTCCCGGCTGACAATGTATACATTGCCCGGATCCAGGACCTCGGCACCGGTCAGTACGATCTCATAGGAATCCGCGCAGACAGCCGTGATTTCACTGCTTTCCGTGATGGCACAGTCCATCTCTGCCAGGATAGCGGACAGTTCCCTGCCCGAATAGGTCTTCGCAAAGACATCTCCGTTCTTCCGGCGCATCTCCGTATCAAACGAAATATAGCCATCCCCGCTCTCGGTATAGCTGTATACGGTCTCTCCTGCAGCTGTCTCGAAGACGAGTTCTCCAGCAGATACATGTTCATCATCCTTGGACGCGTTCTTTCTGTTCACCGTCACCAGCACGATGACGATCAGCGCGCAGAGTGCGGCAATCAGGTACTTCGTTGTTTTCTTCATTGTCCGAATTCCTTCCTGTAGTGTTCCGGGACGCGCATCAGGATGCGCCAGGCAAGATATCCTCCGATTCCCCCGGAGAGAATGCCGAAGATGTAGAAGAGCAGGAACGGGATGAGTGCCAGACGGAAGTACAGCAGGTTGGCGGCGGCGGAACCGGTGAGGACACCGAGGCTGCCGGCCAGGATCATCCGTTCCTTGAGGGGGATTCTCTGCCCGAGCATCATGACCGCGTCGATGGTGATGCCCGGGAGGGAATACGTGATCAGTACCAGCGCGCCTGCCACGGCGGAGATTCCGGTGGACAGTGCCAGGACGCCCTGGAGAAAGCCGGTGAG
>JAEEYJ010000094.1 GCA_016291725.1 Solobacterium sp. | reverse complement strand
GGTAGTCCTGTACCCGTCCGGTGACCAGCACTGCGGACAGGCCGTTCAGCGCCAGATTGTGCTCTGCCTGCCGGATGATCCCCTCATACAGATCGATGCCGTACATTGCCTCCGGTTGATGGAGCGATGCGTACAGCAGCAGTACACCGCTGCCGCAGCCGATGTCCAGCACGGTGTCCTTATGCTTGATCTTCAGGAATTCCCCCAGCAGCTGGGCATCACTGGAGAAGTGGTAGTCATACTCCCTTTGATCGATGATCAGATCCGTACCGGGCAGATAATCACTCATGGAAGCCGCCTTCTTCCTGGGGGTTCGTCATCTCGAACCAGAACATGGCACCCTGGCCTTCCTTGCTTTCAACCCCGTACTTCGCACCGTGTGTATCCAGCACTGCCTTGACGATTGCCAGACCGAGTCCGGTATTCGTCAGGGTCCTGGAGAAGGAACGGCTGGTCTTCTGGTAGCGGTCCCAGATGTAGGGAATCTCGCTTTCCGCAATGCCTTCCCCCTCATCAATTACTTCCACCCGGACGGTTTCTTCATCCTCCATCAGGAATGCCCGGACAGTGATCGTACCGCCCTGGGGTGTATGCTTGATGGCATTGGTCAGGTAGTTGTTCACCACTTGGGCAATCTTCGTTTCATCCGCGTACATCATCAGGCTCTCCGGCATTTCGGTCCGGACGGTTAATCCCTGATCTTCGATGAGCACACCGTTGATCTTCACCACGCTCGCGATGACTTCACAGACATCGAAGTTTGCGTATTTCAGTATATAGTTGCCCGACTGCATCATGGACAGTTCGCTCATATCATTGACCAGGCGGTTGAGATAATCCGTCTCGGAAATAATGACATCCAGATGATCGTTCCGCTTCTCCGGAATATCTCCGGAGATGTCTTTGATCATCTCTGCATAGGCCTTGATGCCGGTCAGCGGTGTCTTGATATCATGCGATACATTCGCAATCAGATCCTTGCGCAGATCTTCAATGCGGCTGAGCTTGTGCGTTGCGTCGTTCAGCGCGGATGCCAGGTCGGCGGTCTCCGTAAAGTAGCCGCCCTCAAACTCCGCAGAGTAGTCCGCCCGGGCAAGCTTCTGCGCTTCCTGCTTCATATGGCTGATCGGGTTGGTCAGCCTGCCGCTGATCCACAAAGAGATGATCGATGCCAGGGCAATGACGATCAGCGTAAAGTAAACATACTGGTTGGAGAAGAACGATACCAGGGAATCCACCGGTTCCAGCGGGGAGTTGATGAAGACATAGAAGTCCGTGAGGTTCCGGGAGATCCTTCTGCCGAGTACAACCATATCCTGTCCCGTGCGCTCGTTCATGACATTGAGGCGGATGATTCCCCCGCTCTGCCTGACATAGTCCTGCAGTCCGCCGGTATCCCTGAGGGAAACGGGCGCACCGGACACATAACGGTCCGGCAGGCTGAACACACATCCGCTGCCGATATTGTCCGACCAGTATACTACCGCTCCGTTGTCATTGATGATCTCCACACAGACATTGTTCTGGAATACGGTACGGTTGGCCTGTTCGATTCCTTCTGCGCTGCCGGTATCCACCAGCAGGCAGTCCTCCAGTTCATCCGCCACTCTTTCCACAACCCGGATCTGGTTGGAACGGTAGTACGGACGGACGAGGGAGAACTGCAGTACACCCAGCAGTAAAACAATCCCTACAGCAAAAAGCAGGAAGAACAGCCAGATATTGAAACGGATTCCATGCCTGTCAAGCTTCAAACCGGTACCCCATTCCTCTTACTGTTACGATACGGTCACGGTAGGCACCGAGATTGTGCCTGAGCATCTTGATATGAGCGTCTACTGTACGGTCATCGCCGAAGTAGTCATAGTTCCAGACCTGTTCCAGCAGGGTCTGCCGGGACAGGGCGATGTTGGCATTGCGCACCATGTAGATCAGCAGATCGATCTCCTTGGGCGTCAGGTTGACCCGCTCACCGTCAACGGTTACCGTTCTGCCGGCTACGTCGATGACAAGCCCGTCAAAGCGCATGACAGAAGCAGGCGTACGGTAGGTGCGTTCCAGCACCACCTTGACCCTGGCCATCAGCTCACGCGGTGAAAACGGCTTTACCACGTAGTCATCTACACCGACGTCAAAGCCCATCAGCTTATCGTACTCTTCTCCCCTTGCGCTCAGCATGATCACGGGGACCGGCCGGATCTCCTTGATCATCCGGCAGGCTGTATAACCGTCCAGCTTCGGCATCATGATGTCCAGAATGACACAGTCATAATCCTTCTGCTTCACCATCTCCACCGCATCGGTGCCGTCCGGCGCCTCATCCGCTTCATAGCCGTTCATCACAGCATATTCCCGCACGACTTCCCGGATATTCTTTTCATCATCAACGATCAGCAGTCTTGCCATACCGAATCCCTCTCAATCTTTATAGAACTGTATTCTCTCCGGAATACAGGAACCATCGTCGGTCATTTTACCATGGAAATAGAGATATACGCCTTTTTTCAGGGAAGCACTGTGGATGCTGTAGAGCTTCGGCATCACCAGAAGGCTCATTTCACCGCTTTCGTCCACCAGCGTACAGAACGCCATCAGATCCCCCTTCTTCGTCCGGTGCTGGCGGACGGACTGCACCAGCGCAAAGCCGTGCACATTCCCTCTCAGCCTTGTAAGTTCGTTCAGCGGACGCACATCGATACTGTGTTTCTGCTTGCGCAGCGATACCGGATGCGGTCCCAGGCAGAAGCCGAGGGCTTCCTTTTCATCCTCCGCTTTCTGCTCCGGATCATCCTGGATGCGCACCGGCACCGGCCTGGAGACCAGATCAGGGTCGATCGTGATCTGTCCGTTGTACTCCACCCGGACAAGTTCTCCGTAGCGCATGACATCATCCAGGCTGCCGAGCATCGTTGCCCGGTTCATTCCGAAGCTGTCCAGCGCACCGGCCTTGATGAGCGTTTCCACGGTTCTGCGGGACATCCCGTTCATCCCGGCACGTACAACAAAGTCATAGTAATCTTTGTACGGTCCGTCCTTCCGGCCTTCCATAATGCGGGTTCCGGCATGGACGCCTACACCTTTGACTGCCGAGAGCGGCATCACGATCACACGGTCCTTGCGCAGATAGCGGTTGTCCGACGCATTCACATCCGGGTACTCCACCTTGATTCCCATCCGCCGGCATTCCATCACATACTGCGAGGTATGGATCTCATCCCCGATCACACTGTTGAGCAGTGCACTGTAGAAATACAATGACCGGTTCGCCTTCAGCCACGCCAGCTGGTAGGCAATCAGCGAGTACGCAACGGCATGGGACTTGTTGAAGCCGTACCCGGCGAATTCGCTGATCAGCCCGAACAGATGCTCCGCCGTCTCTTCGGCGTACCCTCGCTCCTTCGCGCCTTTGAGGAAGTCCGTCCGTAGAGACGCCATATCCTTTTCCTTCTTTTTGCTGACGGCCCTGCGCAGCAGATCGGCCTTTGCCAGGGAGAATCCGGCAATGATCTGGGCGGTCTTCATGATCTGCTCCTGGTAGATCATGACTCCGTAGGTTTCCTTGAGCAGATCCTTCAGATCTTCATGCGGCCAGACGATGTTTTCAGGATGTTCCTTGTTGGCCAGATACTCCGGAATGTGCTCCATCGGTCCGGGACGGAACAGAGCTATGGCCGCAACGATGTCTTCGTAGCGGGATGGCTGCAGACGCCGGAGCAGGTTCTTCATGCCTTCGGAGTCGAACTGGAAGATGCCCAGCGTATCGACGTTCTGGAAGACACTGTAGGTACGGGGATCATCCAGGGGAATGGACATGATATCGAAGTCCGGGGTGTCCTGTTTGACACTGCGGACGATTTCGTCAATTACAGACAGATTGCGCAGACCGAGAATATCCATCTTGATCAGACCGCGCTCTTCCAGGTATTCCATTGAATACTGGCTGGTCATCATCCCCTGTTCGTCCTCAAGGGCAGGAACGATGTCCGTCAGCGGCAGACGGCTGAACAGTACCCCGCCCGCATGGATGCTTGTATGCCTCGGCAGGCCTTCCAGACGCTGTGCTGCGTCGAACAGCGCTGCGTACTGTTCATCCACGGAGATGCGTTCCTTGAGACGGGGATTCTGCCGCACGGCCTCCTGCAGCGTGATGTTCGCGGAAGCCGGGATCAGGCTGACGAGCTGGTCAATCCTGTGCTGCGGGAGATCCATGACCTTTCCGACATCCCGGATGACCTGTCTGGCCTTAAGGGTTCCGAAGGTAATGATGTTCGCTGTATGGTCATACCCGTATTTCCGGAACACATAGGAAATAACATCCTGCCGGCGGTCATCGGGTATATCGGTATCAATATCCGGCATTGTTACCCGTTCGGGATTGAGGAAGCGCTCGAACAGCAGACCGTACTGTATGGGATCGATCTGTGTGATGCCGAGGGTATAGGCTGTGAGTGAGCCGGCGGCGCTTCCTCTGCCGGGACCGACATAGATGCCTTCCTTCCTGGCATAGCGGATAAAGTCATACACAATGAGGAAATAGTCCTCGAAGTGCATCTTGATGATGGTGTCGAGCTCGTATTTCAGGCGTTTGAGATAGACAGGATCTTCCTTTCCCTTCAGCCGCTTGCGCAGGCCGGCGAGGCAGAGCTGCGTCAGATACTGGGCGCTGCTGAGCCCCTGCGGTGTTTCAAAGGAAGGCAGGCTGGTCGGCGG
>JAEEYJ010000093.1 GCA_016291725.1 Solobacterium sp. | reverse complement strand
GCTTGCAGTCGATATTGGCAAAGTGAGATTTCCTGTACTGCTCCAGTTCGCCGAACTTCCGCGCGTGCGCAGCGGACTCTCGATAAACTGGCACATCGACAATCGGTTCCATATCGTTTTCCTCCTGTTTTCTTCTGATCTCCCGCAGACAGTCTGACACGACTGTCCGCTTTTCAGTGTCCGTTCCCGAAAGCAGCACATCCAGCTGGTACTCGACCTGGGGCAGATTGCAGATAGCTTCCCGGAACAGCGGATGAAACTCCTCGTCCATTGACGCCGGCGCGTACTGCACAGACCACTGCATCAGCAGATTCCGGTAATCCGCGAGTTCGCTGAAGACATACGCTTCCCGGTGGCGGAAGATCTCAGCTTCGCTGATCTCAATGTTCCGCTTGACAGGTGATACCTGCGTCTGCGGGTCGTACTGAACGCCGAAGTCATCGGCAAGCCTGAGTGCGGCTTCCCTCGGGGTAATACTGAAAAGGCGGCTGGTGAAGTTGATCACATCACCATCCGCCTGACAGCCAAAGCAGTGAAAGCGCTTGTCCACCTTCATGCTGGGGTTCCTGTCATTATGAAAAGGGCATTTGCACATACCCCCGTGTCCCACCCGCAGCCCGTAGCGCTCGGCGGCCTGTCGGGTTGTGACATTGTCCTTGACAGCATCAAACAGATTCATACGACCTCCAGAAAGGCATAAGAATAGCGCCTCCGCAGAGACGCTCAAAACAGGTGTCATTGTCTTCTATCCAGATGTTCGTTTCATCATGTTTTATCTTCCGCATGATAAAACGGGCATCTTTGATGCAAACACTGCTGGTTGCGGGCTGAAAAGCTGCACACAACATCTGAATCGTCCAGCTCAATCCCGTATTTTTCCCTGACATAAGGGACTACCGTTTTCATGGCCAGAAAAGCATCACGTTTGCAGCATCTGGGACCACCGATATCAGCAAGCTTTGCCAGGGCATCGGAGGTGTAATGCATATGCCAGCCCCAGGTCTCATTTGTGGATAACGGCCCTGTTCCATCAATGATGGCAAGCGCCGCTCCGATGGATGTCACTGCACCACAAACTCCCCAATGGCCGCATACGGCACCGGGCATTTTTGATCCTTCCTGCAGGAGCTTTTCGAGAGCATCCTCCAGATTAATCTGTCCGCCGGCATTATAAAAGGCAGTCAGAACACATGCGCCGTCCAACACGTGATGCTCCGGTCCATGCATGCTCACGAAATCATTTGCAGCCACATGGAAGAAGATCTCGAACGGATTCCGGGATGTCTCCCGCTTGCAGGCTTCGATAATACTCAAAGCTTTATCTGTCATTCTGTTTCACTCCCTGTTCAAAGCTTCTTCTGCATCCACAGAAGGTCATACCATCTGTCGAATTTCTTTCCGATACCTTTCATGTGGGCGACCTGGGTATAGCCCATATGAAGGTGGAAACGACAGCTTTCATGGGTAAGGTATTCGTCTTCCTCCTGGATATATGCAACACCCGCCAGGAGGTTAACGATTCCCTGGCTCTTCAGCTTTTCCTCCAGGGCGGTATACAGCAGGGAACCGATACCCATCCGATGATGATTCCGATCGACATAGATCGAAGCCGTTGCTGTCCAGGCATATGCTTCGCGGACACTGTATTCACCGGCATATGCGTAACCGACGATCTCATCGTTCAGAGTGCATACCAGATACGGATACTTTTCTTTTGTCTTGCGGATCCGTTTCTCAAACTCGCTGATTGTCGGGACACTGGTTTCAAAGGATACTGCCGTGCATTGCACATAATGGGAATAAATACTGAGGAGCTTTTCTGCGTCCTCTGCCCGCGCTTCCCGGATGTTCATTCCGCTGTCCATTCTTACCGCCTTTCCGCGATGACATTTCCCGGCACATTCATAGTGCCTGATCATCAACCTGCTTCTCCTGGGCATCACAGTGCTGAAGAGCCTGATACCCAATGAATCATACCAAAACGCTTCTGAAATACCGCCATCGATTCTGCTCCCCATATCCAACAGATCAATGAAAGCGATGAACCGATGGCCCGATCAGCCATTTCATGCCGGATACTTCATTCTGAATGAAGTACCGGATCATGAACAGCAGCACCCGCTTTCGGTTTTTCCGTCACAGGCACAGGTGCAGCGGATTGCGTCAATGAAATCCCGGAACTCCGTCCATTGATCACACACCAGGGAGTAGTAGCTCCATTTTGCGGCTTTCCGGGCTGTTACGAGTCCGCGGTCACAGAGGATCTTCATGTGGTGGGACAGCGTAGGCTGGCCGATCTGAAGCTGTTCCAGCAAATCACAGCCGCATTTTTCACCTTCTGTCAGCAGCTGTACAATCCGCAGCCGGTTGGGATCGGAGAGCGCTTTGCAGATCATCGTTGCGTGTGTCAGTTCCATAATCAACACCTCACATTGATTGATGTCGATATGATCATACACCACGCATCGATGTTTGTCAATATGTTTTCCCTATCAATGAATTCGAAAACTAACGCTCTTGCTCGTCTGCTTTTTTCTCATGCTGCTTCGGCTGCCTGTCCAGGCTCAGCTTTGCGTCCAGCTCCGCCAGGCGCGCGCTCTTGGTCCGAAGCTCCGCTTCCTGCGGGAAGGGTTTGCCCAGTTCCGCTCTGGCCGTGCTCATCTGCTGATTCAGATCAGCCAGCTTGTTCTGTACCATCTCGATCCGCTTTGGGATATAGGCCAGCGCGTTATCCAGTCGGGTGATCACGCCGCGGGGATCGCTGCCCAGCTCCACCTGATGGGACATAGCGCCTTTCAGGGTCAGCAGATACTGATTGGAGAAGGGATT
>JAEEYJ010000092.1 GCA_016291725.1 Solobacterium sp. | reverse complement strand
TGCGGTAGGGAAGCCGTACAGCTCAGCGACTTCCTTAAGCGCCGTCTTTGTTCCTTTGCCTTTCTCATTCCGGTTCAGGGACACCATCAGACCGACGATCTGTACATCTGCCTGTGACCGGACGATCGGAACTGTCTCTTCCATGGACTTGCCCGAAGTTGTCACGTCTTCGATCATGACCACCCGGTCACCGTCCTTCAGCTTTGAGCCCAGCAGGATCCCGGTATCTCCGTGGTCCTTGACTTCCTTCCGGTTGGAGCAGTACCGCACTTCCTTGCCGTACAGCTCATCAAAGGCAATTGTAGCCGCAACAGCCAGAGGGATGCCTTTGTATGCCGGACCGAACAGTACGTCGAAATCCGTTCCGAACTGATCATGGATGGCCTTGGCGTAGTATTCCGCCAGCCGTCTCAGCTGGGAACCGGTTACGAAGGAACCGAGGTTGACGAAGAAGGGGGACTTTCTTCCACTCTTCAGGGTAAAGTCTCCGAATTTGAGAGACCCGCACTCCAGCAGGAACTCTATGAACTCTTTCTTGTACGCTTCCATCAGTTCATCATCTCCTCGATTTTCCGGTACGTTCCGTAGGGATCTGCACTCTTGGTGATGGAACGGCCGACGACGATCATATCGCAGCCCTGTTCCCTGGCGTAGTCCGGTGTCGCAACCCGCTTCTGGTCATCCTTGGAATCGGAAGCCAGCCGGATGCCCGGTGTTACGGTCAGGAAATCCTTTCCGCAGGCTTCGTGCACCGATGCGGCTTCGTGCACGGAGCACACAACGCCGTCCAGTCCGGCAGCTTTGGCATTGAGGGCATAGCGGATTGCCGTGTCCTGCACTTCACCCGGTATCCCCAGCTGTTCGTTCATCGCTTCCTTGGAAACGGATGTAAGTACCGTCACCGCAATGCACAGGGGGCGCTTTGCGCCCGCGGCACCTTCTTCCAGACCGGCAACCGCGGCCTTCATCATCTCAATGCCGCCGGCTGCGTGGACGTTGACCAGATCCACACCCAGCTTTGCCAGATTCTTCATGCCGCCCTTGACGGTATTGGGGATATCGTGGAGTTTCAGGTCCAGAAAGATATGATGTCCCATTTCCTTGACCGTACGTACAATCTCCAGACCTGCTCCGTAGGTCAGTTCCATGCCGATCTTAACATAGACCGGCTCTTCAAAAGGCTTCAGGAATTCCACCACTTCTTCCGCAGTGGAGAAATCCAGGGCAATAATGGTTTTACTCATCGTTTCAGACTCCTTCCGGTCGCTTCCCGTACAGAGGACAGTCCGTACTTCTCCAGTACAGCGGGCAGCGCTTCTATGATATGAATGCAGGCATACGGATCCACGAAATTCTGGGCGCCGACCTCCACCGCGGAGGCACCGGCGTAGAGGAACTCCAGTACATCTTCCGCTGTACGGATGCCGCCGACACCGATGATCGGGATGTTCACAGTCTGTGCGCACTGCCAGACCATGCGTACCGCGATGGGCTTGATGGCCGGTCCGGACAGACCGCCGGTGTTGTTGGCCAGCACCGGTTTCGCAGTCCGAAGATCCAGGCGCATGCCGAGCAGGGTATTGATCAGGATCAGACCGTCCGCACCGGCCTCTTCGACAGCTTTCGCGATCTCCACGATATTGGTTACGTTCGGGGACAGCTTGACATAGACCGGCTTTTCCGCGGCTTCCTTGGCCATCCTGGTAACATGAGCAGCCAGTGCCGGGTCGGTGCCCAGCGCCGCTCCGCCGTGCTTGACGTTCGGACAGGAAATATTCAGCTCGTAGGCTTTGACAACCGGACTGCTGTTCAGCCTGCGGATGACTTCGACATAGCCTTCCTCTGTAGAAGCGGCTACGTTGGCCAGGATTTCAGTATCGAACTGTGCCAGCCAGGGCAGTTCATGTTCAATGATGTAGTCTACGCCATGGTTCTGCAGACCGATGGCATTGAGCATGCCCATCGGGGTCTCGGCAATCCTGGGTACAGGATTCCCGAACCTTTCCTCCGGCGTGGCGCTCTTGATCGCGATGCCGCCCAATCTGCTGAGATCGTAGAGCTCAGCGTATTCCCTGCCGAAGCCGAAGCAGCCGCTGGCGGGAATGATGGGATTCTTCAGGCTGAGGCCGGGCAGTTCTACATGGAGATCAATCATAGCTGCACCTCCCCGGTACGGAATACCGGTCCATCCTTGCATACCCGCAGGCTGCCGCCGTCCGGTGTCTTTACAACACAGCCCATGCAGGCACCGATTCCACAGGCCATGCGGGCTTCAAGGGAGATGTAGCCCTGATAGTTCTCTGCGACGGCTCTGAGCATGGGGACAGGTCCGCAGGCCAGAACCGTGGCAGGGACCAGCCCGGCAGCCTGCATAGCGTCGATTACGGTGCCTTTGCTTCCCAGACTGCCGTCCATGGTAGCGATGATGACATCACAGCCGAGGGAACGGAATTCATCTGCACCGAAGGCCGCAGCACTGTTGTTGAAGCCGAGCACGGCAGTGACATGCCTGCCGTTCCTGCGGTACTGTACTGCGGTCTCCACCAGCGGGGGGACGCCCACACCGCCGCCGATGAGGACGATGTCTTCATCGAGAACGGGGAACCCGTTGCCCAGCGGTCCGAACAGATCCAGGGTATCTCCGGCAGCGGTCTGTGAGAGGGTACGTGTACCGTCTCCGACCACCTTGTAGATCAGGGACAGTGTATTCTCATCCAGTATACGGTGGACGGAGATGGGTCTGCGCAGGAAGTATCCGGGCACCTGTACCTGGACGAACTGTCCGCAGCGGACTTCCCGCGCAATGCCGGTGCGCAGGATCATTTCATAGGTATCTTCTGCGATCCGTTCATTGGAAAGGATTTCCGCCGGCCCGTTCTTCATAGCCCGCCCTCCATCTCGTTCATACTGACCATTGTGAAGCTGCGGCTTTCAAGGACGCGCAGGAGTGCGTAGGCAGTATCGAGCGAAGTCATGCAGGAGATGTTGTTTTCCGCGGATACACGGCGGATGAGGAAGCCGTCCTCCCGGGTCATCCGGTTGGCGGACGCGATGGTATTGACAACAAAGCTGACCTTGCCGTGCTGGATGATGTCCAGAACGGTCTCCTTGTCCGTGTTCTCGCTGATCTTGGCAGCGTGATGGACGAACAGGTCATGCTTCTCCAGGAAGCGGGCGGTGCCTTCCGTTGCGTAGAGACCGTAGCCGATCGCGTAGAACCGTTTTGCAAGATCCAGCGCGGATTCCTTGTCATCGTCCGCAATGGTGAACAGTACGTTTCCGTAGAGCGGAATGCGTACACCGGATCCTTGCAGTGCTTTGTACAGTGCTTTTTCCAGGCTGGCGTCGGCACCGAGCGCTTCACCGGTGGATTTCATTTCCGGTCCGAGCACGGTGTCCACGCTGCGCAGCTTGGCGAACGAGAAGACCGGCGCTTTGACGTAGACTCTGCCGGGACGCTCCTTGTGGTAGCCGGGTGTCAGTCCCTGATCGGGTATGCTTTCGCCGAGGATGGCCTTTGTAGCGACCTGGCACATGGGCACGCCGGTGATCTTGGACAGGAACGGTACGGTACGGGAACTGCGGGGATTGACCTCCAGTACGTAGACCTTGTCAGTGCGGTCCACAATGAACTGGATGTTGTACAGTCCGATGAAGCGGAATCCCTTGCCGATCCGGATGCCGTAGTCAATGATGGTGTTCTTCACCTGCTCGGAGACGGTCTGTGTCGGATAGACAGAGATGGAGTCTCCGGAGTGGATGCCTGCCCGCTCGATGTGCTCCATGACACCGGGGATGTAGACATTTTCACCGTCGGCGATGGCGTCGATCTCCAGTTCCTTGCCGAGTACATAGCGATCGATCAGGATCGGGGAGTCATGGCTGATCTCCTTGACTGCCGTGGTCATGTACATCCGCAGTTCATCCTGGTTGTGCACGATCTCCATGGCTCTTCCGCCGAGTACATAGCTTGGACGGACGAGAACGGGATAGCCGATGCGTTCCGCGATCTGCAGGGCGCTCTCGACCGTGACGGCGGTATCGCCTTCGGGCTGGGGGATGCCCAGCTGATCCAGCATGGTTTCGAATTCGTGGCGGTCTTCCGCAGCGTTGATGTCCTCCAGCGAAGTGCCGAGGATCTGTACGCCGTGACGGACGAGGCTGTCCGCAAGGTTGATGGCTGTCTGCCCGCCGAACTGGACGATTACACCCAGCGGCTGTTCCAGATCAACGATATGCATGATATCCTCAGTGGTCAGCGGTTCGAAATACAG
>JAEEYJ010000091.1 GCA_016291725.1 Solobacterium sp. | reverse complement strand
GTGTGAAACGAATACTGCGTACCGCAGTGCTGTCATCAAGGGCACGGCATGCATGGTACAGGATATGGATGCCAAACGGGAAGCGCTGCATACCGTGGTGGTAAAGTATACACCGGAACTGAAGGACAAGGAACTGCCGGAGAGGATGGTACAGGGGACCGGCGTGATCGAGATTACGGTCAATGAAATGACCGGGAAGTACTACGGGGACAGGCCGCAGGGCATGAGACTGACCCGGGAAGGCATCCGGGATGCGGCGGCGTACGCAGCAGCCGGGATCCATCTTCCTTCCTACAGCATCGAACAGATGGTGAACGCAACGAAGGAAGCTCCGGTCTGGGTGCATTTCGGCATCGGCAATATCTTCCGGGTCTTCATTGCCGGCATTGCGGACAATCTGCTGGAAGCCGGGAAGATGACTGCCGGAATCAGCGGTGTGGAAACCTTCGACTATGAGATTCCGGAACGGATCTACGCACCGTATGACAACCTGGCTCTCTCGGTTATCCTCCATACCGACGGTACCAGCGACAAACGGGTCATCGGCAGCATCGCGGAAGAGATCACGGTACGGCCGAACGATGAAAAGGCCGTGCTGGAACTGAGGCGGATCTTCACCGCCCCCTCCCTGCAGATGGTCTCGTTCACCATTACCGAAAAAGGCTACGCCCTGCGCAACGCGGCAGGCGAACTGTTCGACAGTGTCCGCCAGGATGCCGAAGAAGGACCGGCCGGTGTCCGGCATACGCTTTCCCTGGTGACGGCGATGCTGTATGCCCGCTGGCTGGCAGGGAAGTATCCTTTGGCCCTGGTATCCATGGACAATGTCTCCCGCAACGGGGAAAAACTGCGCAATGCCGTGCTGGAGATTGCCGGAAGCTGGGTGGAGAAGGACTGGGTGCCGCAGGATTTCCTGGACTATGTTTCCGATGAAGACACCGTATCCTTCCCCTGGACCATGATAGACAAGATTACACCGCGGCCGAGCGAAGATGTACAGAAGCAGCTGGAAAGCCTCGGTATGAAGGACATGGACATTGTTGTGACGGGAAAGGAGAGCTATATTGCGCCGTTCGTCAATGCGGAAGACCCGCAGTACCTGGTGGTGGAAGACCGTTTCCCGAACGGCCGCCCGCCGCTGGAGGATGCCGGTGTATACATGACCGACCGGGATACGGTCAATGCGTGCGAACGCATGAAGGTCACGGTATGCCTGAACCCGCTGCACACAGCACTGGCACCCTTCGGGTGTCTGCTGGGATATACCCGGTTCAGTGATGTGATGAAGGACGCAGAGATGCAGAAGCTGGTGCATCTGGTAGGAGAAGAGGGAATGGCCGTGGTAAAGGATCCCGGGATCCTGGATCCCCGGGCATTCCTGGATGAATGCATCAATGTCCGCTTCCCCAACGAGTACATTCCGGATACACCGCAGCGCATCGTCGTGGATACATCACAGATGGTCGGGATCCGCTTCGGGGAAACGATCAAGGAATACGTTGCAAAGGATGGAAGTGCAGCTGCTTTGAAGGGCATCCCGCTGGCGATTGCCGGCTGGCTCCGGTACATGCTGGCAGAAGATGATGCCGGCGGGTTCATGCCGCTGTCTCCCGATCCGATGAACGAGGAGATCCAGTTCATGCTCGGTGACATCATCACCGGGCATCCGGAAACGTTTGATGTCCAGCTGAAGCCGCTGCTGTCCAATGCCAATATCTTCGGCTCCGATCTCTATCAAGCAGGGATCGGTGAGCGGATTGAAGCACTGTTCAAGCAGATGCTCGGCGGACCGGGCAGTGTCAGGGATACACTCATAGAATATCTGGGATAAAAAGAGAAGTTCTCCTTCAGGAGGACTTCTTCCGTATAATAATATCCGGAAAGAAGCAGCGCATGCTTAAAGCACAGCATATAACAATCACAACACTGAAGGGCAGAAAGCTGGTTGAAGATTTTTCCTATGTCCTGAACAAAGGGGATAAGACGGCCTTGATCGGAGAAGAAGGGAACGGAAAGAGCACCCTTCTGAAGGTCCTGGTCGGGATTGATGTCAGTGATTATGTCCAGGTCAGCGGACATGTGGAAACAAAGGGCAGGACGGCGTATCTGCCGCAGACAATCAATGACCAGAAGGAAGCCTGTGAATACATCCTGGACGGAAGGGATGAAGAAGAGCTTGGTCCGGTATCCCGCAGGATGAAAGCGGACCTGAGTGTGTTCAGAGGGCGAAGCCTCCAGGAACTGAGCGGCGGGGAGAAAGTCCGGGCCGCACTGGCAAGAGTTCTCCTGCAGGATCCGGACATCCTTCTGCTGGATGAACCGACCAATGACCTTGATCTGAAGACACTGATCTGGCTGGAGGAATTCATCCGGAACAGCGATCTCGGGATCCTGTTCATTTCGCATGACGAAGCACTGCTGAAGAACTGTGCCGAGAGTGTCATCCATCTGGAACAGCTCAAACGGAAAGCAGAGCCACGGATTACGGTCAGCGGGGAAGCCTATGAAGCATACCAGAAGAGAAGGGTTCATACGATTGGCAGAACGAACCAGCTGGCAGCCAAAGAAAAAGCGGAACTGAAGAAGCAGCTGGACCGTTACCGGCAGATCTACCAGAAGGTGGAACACCGTCAGTCATCCATCTCCCGCCAGGATCCTCACGGCGGACAGATGCTTAAGCGGAAGATGAAGCAGCTCAAAGCACAAGGACGGAGGCTAGACGAAAAGAAAGAAAAGCAGACTCAGAAATACGAACCGGAGGAGGCCATTGAGATTTTCTTCAACGATGTATTGCTCAATCCGAACAAGGTGCTCCTGGATGAATCTATCCCTGAGCTGAAAGCAGGGGGCAGGGTCCTGGCAAAGGATCTCCGTTTCCGTATGGAAGGCAGGGACAAAGTCTGCATCATCGGTGAAAACGGATGCGGAAAGACCACACTGCTGAAGGTCCTCTATGAAAGACTGCTGGAGAAGCCTGAACTGCGGTGTGCGTATATGCCCCAGAATTATCATGAAGTGCTCAACGAAGAAGAGAGCCCGATTGTATACTTGAACAGAATCTCGGATGACAGGACCCGGAGCGCATCGCTGCTCGGATCTTTGCGGTTCACAACGGAAGAGATGACGCACCGGATTGCGGACCTTTCGGAAGGACAGAAGTGCAAAACGCTTCTGGCAGGGCTTATTCTGTCGGATCCGGATGTGCTCGTTCTTGATGAACCGACCCGGAATCTCTCCCCGTTGTCCGGACCGCAGCTGAGGCAGATTCTTCGTGATTACAAAGGCGCTGTACTGTCGGTGTCCCATGACCGTTTGTTCATCGGGGAAGTGGTGGACACTGTCTATGAACTCAGCGTGACGGGCCTGCACAGGATTGAATAAAAAAGACCACCGTAAGGTGGTCGTTTTCATTACAGGCAGTCGGTGTAGATCTGCACGACATCGTCTGCCGTGAGCGGCACAAACGCATTGGACAGCCTGCCGCCGATATCTGCGTGCTCTGCCATTGCCCGGAAATGCTC
>JAEEYJ010000090.1 GCA_016291725.1 Solobacterium sp. | reverse complement strand
TCGCTGGCAGCGATGAGGTAGAGAGTTCGAGTCTCTTCGGCTCCACTGCATCAAGGGAAACGCTGTGTTTCCCTTTCTTTGTATAAGGAGGGAACAATGTCAAAAGGGTTTATAACAATTGCGACCGGTGATGAGCAGTATTACAGGATTGCGTATAATCTTCTCCGTTCCTACCGGTTCTTTTCCAAAGATCCTGTGCCGTTTGCGCTGCTCTGCGACAGAGAAAACGAATATACGAAGCACTTTGACCAGGTGATCATCATGGAGCGTCCGTACCGCTCCTATCTGGACAAACTGCGTTTCCCTCTGTACACACCGTTTGATGAAACCATCTTTATCGACGCAGACAGCCTTGCCTACCGTGATCTGAACGATTTCTGGAATTCATTTACCGGCGATTCATTTTTCTCTGTGTTCGGAGAGGATCTTCCTACCGATTATGCCTACGGCTGGTTCAAGCCGGAAGATATGGGAGAGTTCAAGGACAGGATCCGCTTTATTCCGGAATTCATCGGTGGAATCTACTATGTACGGAAATGCCCGGAACTGACGGAATTCATGAATACCGTAGACTATGTTCATGAGCACTACTATGATTATCGTTTCCGGCAGTTCATTGATCCCTGCGATGAGCCCGTCTTTGCATTGTCCCTGGCTGCGCACGGCCAGCATACAGCAGGAAGCCGGACGCTGGATATCTGCTTCTACCCCCACAATACGTATTTCAAAGCAGACATCTCGGAACAGAGCATAGCCTACAGGGACAAGTATCACCCGGAACGCGGGCTGATCACCGAAAGCTGGATGATCCACTGGGGCAGCGGAAACACCCGCAGACCACGCTACCAGCTGGAGGTCTACCGCCTGAACCGCCTGATCCAGGGAAGAAAAACAGGCAGAGTACACAGCACAGCAGCCTTCGGTGTACTGCATGCCGTTCACTTCACCAAGCGGGCCGTACGGTACATCCGGAAGCACATCGTAAAGAGATAGACAACTAACAGCGTCAGGAATGACACTGTTTTTGTATAATAAAGTCAGAACATACAGGCAGAATCAGGAGGCACCGGCAATGCATTTCTCTGCCAGTACTCAGAAAGAGATCGACAGCCTGTATAAAAACAGAAAGCATATTGAACTGACCATCGGTATCCTGAAGAACGATCTCTGAATGAATAACACCACAGGAGGTATGTATATGTTTGGAAAACTGAAGCGCATCATTCCCGTTCTCACCTCTTTGTTCATGATTGCCTGCACGGGAGGCAATGAACCGGAGCAGAAAGAAACCTGGGATCTTGCCGGCAAGACCTTCTACAATACCGTAGATGAGTATGACAATCTGGACCATGCCCGGGTCTGGTTCGGCAAAGACGGCAGCTTTGTACTGACGGACGACTTCTATGAAGGCTACTATGAAATGTCCGGCACCTGGTCCATCAGTGAGAATGTTATTACCCTCAATGTAGAAAAGTCCGGTGCAGGAAACTATGAGAAAGTGCTGTTTGAAATCCAGGATGAAGATACGATTGTTCTGAAGACCATGATCGCCGGATCGAAGTCCGACGATGTATTCACTACCACAAAGCCGTCCGCGGATGATTCAGGGAAAACCAACAATGAACCGCACGGAACGGTAGAGTGGAAGAAGGATTTCACCATCACCGACGGCCACAACAAGTACTACAATACGACCAGCCACGGCCTGGATCCTTCCTACGTAGACCTGTATGACGATGGAAGCTTCCTGTTCGTCGATGTTGTCGGTATGGGCGCGGAGCAGATCGTCGGTACCTACGGCCAGGAAGGCGACGTGCTGATGTTCAGCAACTTCACCAACAAGTTCTACGATTGGAACGGGGATGAAGTCTACAATATGGAAATGCGGATCATCGACAATGATACCCTGGTCCTGATGGTGGATCTGCAGGGTTCCATGACCGGCGATGTCTTCACCACCAGCGGAGCGCTCCCGGAAGGCCTGGATACCTGGACAGTGCACAAAGTCTTCACCCACACACCGATCGAAGGAACGCCGGAAGCTTTCCTTCCCACCCTGGAGCTGAACAAGGACGGCACCTTCGTATTCACGGAGAATGTCTATGCCGGAATGGCGCACTACAGAGGAACCTGGACGGAGACAGCAGGCGGCTACATCGTCTGTGACGCTACGGACAACAAGGAGCTGCAGGGCTTTGCCGGGCAGGGTGTTGAAACCATCATCTTCGAGTATGCAGAGCCCAATACGCTGATGCTGAATACCGATCTCTGCATGTCCCTGAAGGGCGATACCTTCAATCTCAGCATTGTGGAATAACGGAGGAGTACAATGAAAACCTTTTATCCCGAATATCTGTTCAAGGACGCACCGAATACCGAAGACGCCGCCAACGATCAGCTGGATCTGATGGTGGACGGCTGCCACGTCTACGGCACACTCTATTATCCGGCTTCTGTTTTTGAAGGCCCTCGTCCTATTGTTGTCTTCTTCCATGGCTTCCCGGGCACAACACACATGGATGATGTCATCCTGGCGCTGCGGCGCTGCGGCTGTGTCGTCATGACCGTCTATCACCGCGGCGCCTGGGGAAGCGATGGAAAGTACCTTGTCTCCCACTGCGTTGAAGACGCCGCAGCCGTCCTGGACTATATCCGCTCCGACTTCTTTACACAGGCATACCGCACCGATCCGGATCATATCTACTTCATCGGCCATTCCATGGGCGGCAATACCGTAATCAATGCAGCAAAGAACCATAAAGGCATCAAAGGCCTGATCCTGTTTGCCCCGTATGATCCCACCCTCCCTGCACGCTCAGGAAAAACAGAGCTGCTCTATGA
>JAEEYJ010000089.1 GCA_016291725.1 Solobacterium sp. | reverse complement strand
TTAGTTTACCGTCAGGGACGGTCTCTTTTTGCTTACATTGGCTATAAGCACGCAGTGAGGTAACGGGCTGCCGCCGGATCAGTCTACTCGTTTCCTTTCGGTGATCTGCTCGGGAGTGTTCTTCGCTTCAGTCTTCACACCGGTTTCCACTGTACCCGGCTCACTGGGAGAAGTTGCTGAAGGTACTTTTCTCCTTCAATGCGTACATAATCATATCATCGTTTTTTTTGATTGCCAACCTGTGACGGTGTCCGTTTGCGGCTGTTTACGGCGGATCAACGGCAGGAAAGATACCGCTTCCGCATGAATTCTTGATTTCTATGCTGTGAAGCAGGGTGCTGTCCTGCCCTTCTGCTTATTCATCCAGCTTGGAATGCAGAATATCCTTAGTGACGATCGGGTTTGCTTTGCCGCGGGTCGCTTTCATGACCTGACCGACAAAATAGTCAAACAGACGGTCTCTGCCGTTCCGGTAGCCTTCCACTTCCTTCGGGCTGCGGGCAATGATCTCATCAATGATCTTCTCCAGCTCGCCGGCATCGGAAATCTGAGCGTTCTCCCGGCTGATATAGACCGCAGGTTCTTTCTTCTCTTCCAGGACCTTGATGAAGATTTCCTTGGCCTGCTTTCCGGAGATCGTACCGCTTTTTACATGATCAACAATGAATTTCAGCATTTCCGGGGTCAGATAGAAGTCTTCCATTGATGTTTCCGTCCGGTGGAGCCACGCCTCGACATTGCCTGTCACCCAGTTGCAGGCTTCCTTCGGATCCATCCCGAGGGCCACGCATTTCTCAAAGTAATCGGAAACGGCTTTTTCCCGGGTCAGGACAGACACTTCCATATCATTGAAGCCATAGGCGTCCATGTATGCAGTCCGGCGTTCATGGCTCAGCCGAGGAATTTCCCTGCGGATGCTTTCCTTCCACTCCGGAGTGATCCGGTACCGCGGAATGTTCGGTTCTACAAAGTATTTGTAGTCCACGGCGTCTTCCTTGGACCGCATGTGAACGGTTCTGCCGCTTTCTTCATCAAAACGCCGGGTTTCCTGCACAACCTCATCATACCGTCCGGCATCCTTCAGGTCGCTCTGCCGCTTGATTTCGTATACGATTGCATCATGTACATTGCCGAATGAGTTCACATTCTTGATCTCAACCCGGGTGCCGAGTTCCTCTGCGTCTTCATCCATGATGGAAACATTGACATCACAGCGGATCTGGCCTTTTTTACTGTCAGCCTCCGAAACATCACAGTACTGGTAAGCACTGCGCATGAATTCCAGGAACACCACCGCTTCCTTCGCAGAATGCAGGCAGGGCTCGGTAACCAGTTCCAGCAGCGGTACACCGCCCCGGTTGTAATCAATCACGGAAGAGTTCTCCAGATGGTCCATGCTGGCAGCGTCCTCTTCCAGATGAATATCATGAATGTCCACCGGCAGGATACCGCCCTCATACGGGATATCCACATGACCGTGCACACCCACCGGCACTGAAAACTGCGTCAGCTGGTATCCTTTAGGCAGATCCGGATAGAAATAATTCTTGCGGTCAAACAGCATGTATTCGGGCACCCGGCAATTCAGTACCATAGCCATTTTAATGGAATCCTTGACGCATTTCCTGTTGACAACGGGCATGACTCCCGGGAATGCGAGGTCAATCGCATTGACATTGGAATTCGGCACTTCGGAATACGCATTGCGGGACGGGGAAAAGACTTTTGCGTTCGATTTCAGCTCGCAGTGCATTTCCAGACCGATGACTGCCTTGTACTTCATCTTCCGTGAACCTCCTTTGCAATCTGATCCTTGTAATCCATCAGCCCTTCCACACCTGCCGCAATATTCAGCACCTTCTGGTCTTCATAGTTGTTTCCGGTAATGTTCAGACCGACAGGCAGGCCGTCGATGAATCCGTCCGGGATCGTGATGGACGGGAATCCGCCGAAGTTGCCGATCTGCAGATGTTCTTCCAGCGGGGATGTTCCCTCATCGAGAATATCAAGTGAACCATCCAGATGCTTTGCCGGACCTGTGCCCACCGGCAGGATCACAGCGTCGTATGTCCGGAACAGTTCCTTCCAGCGGTCGACCAGCAGTCTTCTGACCCGCTGAGCATTCTTGAAGTAACGCTCCTGGTTTTCCTTCTGCAGTACATAGGAACCGATGACCAGACGCCGTTTGATCAGGCTGGAGAATCCCTTTGTCCGATGATCCTTCATTACATCAATATACGAATCGCCTTCCCCGCGCGGCCCGAAGATCAGGCCGGTCAGGTTGGCCAGGTTGCTGGTTGCCTCGGCACAGGAAAGAATGACATAGACGGATGGCTGGGCATTCAGAAGCACAGGGTCCACGGACACCTCCTCAACTTCCGCACCGGCTGCCCGGATCATGTCCATCCTCGCCATAAAGTTGGCAAGATGCTCCTGCAGTTCCCGGCTGGGATGCGGATACCGGCTGATGTCGCACAGTTCCTTCACATAGCACAGTTTCATGCCTTCCAGCTGCGGCTTCAGATCATCAAACAGATGGATATGCGACGAATCCCAGGATGTCATATCACGTTCATCCTTGCCCTTCATCCCGTCCACGACAGCCGCAACATCCGCCACATTGCGGGCAAAGGCAGCACAGTGGTCGATGCTGGAGGCGAACGGGAAGACACCGTAGCGGGAAATCATACCGTATGTCGGTTTGTATCCTACGATGCCGCAGTAAGCCGCCGGCTTACGCACACTGTCACCGGTATCGGTTCCCAGGGCAAACGGTACAACCCCGGCCGCCACAGCACAGGCGCTCCCCGCACTGGAACCTGCGCACATGCGGTCCAGGTCCCACGGGTTATGAACAACACCGGTATGTCCGGTGGTTCCGGTACCGCCCATACCGAATTCATCCGTCACCGTCTTGGCCGCTTTCACCGCTCCGGCTTTGTCCAGATTCTCCACAGCAGCGGCACTGAAGAACGGCACATAATCGCGCAGTGTGTTGGATGATCCGGTGGTCAGGATATCTTTGGTGGAATACAGGTCTTTAACGCCGTAGGGAATCCCGGACAGCAGACTGTCTGTTATCTCCGCCGGCTCCGCATCATCAATGATCGTCACAAACGCATTGCACTTCTCCTGCAGTGCATGGATGCCTTCCAGACTTTCCTGCAGCAGTTCCGCCGGTGAAATCTCTTCGCTTTTCAGCAGCCTGTGAAGCTCTACAATCGATTTTTCCGTATATTTCATCAGTCCACCACCTTCGGAAGCTCAATCTCCCTGCCGTTCGTTTCATCCGCATTCCGGAGCAGTTCTTCAATATCTACAGACGGCTCCGCAATATCCTCTCTCAGTTCAACGACAAAATCATCCAGACAGTGCGTCATCGGCTCAACTCCGGAGATGCCGGGAATGGTATTGACGGCATCACAGCTGCGGTCAATAATCTCAAATTCGTCGAGCACCATTTTGTTTTCTTCCGGGGTCAGGTCAAAGAGCAGCTTTGCCGCATAGTCATCAACCATTTCCTTTGTGAACCGGTTCATATTCCTTCCTCCTTGATCCTGGTTTCTATGCTGAGATCCTTGCACTGGTTCGTGCGATAAATGTTCTTCTGCATGTACTATACCTTCCTTTATAGAAAATACCCGTATCTTCCTCTGTAAGGACGAATACGGGTATCCGTGGTGCCACCTTAATTTACCGTCAGGGACAGTCTCTTTTTGCTTACAATCCATAAGCATGCAGTGCGGTAACGGGCTGCCGCCGGACCAGTCTACTCGTTTCCTTTCGGTGATCTGCTCGGGAGTGTTCTTCACATCAGACCTGACACCGGTTTCCACTGTACCCGGCTCACTGGGAAAGGCTCCTGAAGCTACTTTTCTCCGTCAATGCATGATATATATTAGCATCTTTTTCATGAATACCAGCATGTGCGGGAAACGATTTCCGGATATTTTTCCGGAACAATCCGGAGGCATTGAAAAGATTTACACGGATCGACCAGCACAGAAATCATCCGGTTCGTGTGGCTATCATTGATTGTATTGATGATCTGAAGCAGAAAATGACCGCCGGGTTCAATCAGCGGTCGTTTTCAGTGGATCTTTGGGCAGCTGCAGCCAGATTCAGCATTGGTTATCAGCCCGCATCGCTTCCAGACGGAAGACCAGATAGCCGCCCGAGTGTTCATCATCGCACGGCAGCTCACCCGTCAGACGCTCATCATATCCGATCTGCACACCCTCTTTGGAAAAGAACTGTGCCGGATCCAGCAGAACCGGATTCTTTGTCAATGCACCCTGATAGAACAGTTTCAAAGAGTCTTTTACATAGTGGAAATATACAGGGCTTTCCACCCAGATGTACGCGTCGCTCCATACCCGGGAAGGATCGGTATTGTCTGTGATGAACATTCCCTGGAAGGAACGCAGTCCGCCCGGCTTCAGAATCCTGCCCGGTACAGACATTCTTGCCCGCAGGCCGGTAATGGTCCCCTTTTCCTTCAGGCCGGGTGAGCAGGCATTGCCGAAATACATATAGATCTCATAGGTTTCTCCCGGATAGATCTTCGTCTTGATGCCGTATTTCTGCCCGGAGTCCGCTGTGCGGATCCTGGTAAAGGCTTTTTCGTTTCCAAGGGAAGGATGATTCTGTATGGAATTGATGGCAGGCACAGCTGCAGGACGCTGCATCGTATACATCGTTCTTT
>JAEEYJ010000088.1 GCA_016291725.1 Solobacterium sp. | reverse complement strand
TGACAAAATCCCATCGTCTCCGCAATGATCTGAAACTGATCCGGGACGGAAGCGAATACGCAGACATATCCTGTGTCTGCACCAACGGAAGGCGCAAACGTCTGCGCATGGTCATCCACAGGGAGGGAAAGTCCCTTATGTATGACAAGCAGATGCTGAAGCGTACCAGTGAGTTCATAGGCCTGCTGAATGTCGTACTGTTCTCTCCGGATGATCTCACCCTGTTCAATGACGCGCCCAAGGACAGAAGAAAAGTGATGGACCAGGAGATCGGCAAGGTCAGCAGCGCCTATATCCGCGCTGTAAGCCGGTACCAGAACCGCCTGAAGGAAAAGAACAGCCTGCTGAAGCAGCCTTCGCCGGACGCAACCCTGCTGGATGTCCTCGACGAAAAGATGATCGAAGAGGAAATGATCATCCTGCAGGAACGGAAACAGTTCATCGAAGAAATCAACGGCGTGCTTTCCGGCAACTACCGGGAACTGTCGCAGGAAGAGAACAGTATACGGATCCGCTATGAAACCTTTGTATCCTTTGAAGAGGATCTTAAGGAAGAACTGATAAGGATCCACCGTACAAACCGGGAAAAGGACATGGAATACCGTTTCAGCACAGAAGGTGTGCACAGGGACGATATGACATTCCTGATGAATGAGCAGAGCATTCCCGATATTGCGAGCCAGGGGCAGAAGAGAATGACGGTTCTGGCCTTTAAAATGGCTCTGTCGGATTATATCCGCAAATATACAGGAGAAGAGCCGGTGCTCCTGCTGGATGACGTACTGAGCGAACTGGACAGCGATCATCAGAAAAGACTGATCGCAAGAGTACAGAAAGCGCCTCAGTGCATCATCACAGCCACGGAGCTGCCGGACATGATCAAGGACCTTCATCCTGCAGTCTATGAAATCAGGCAGGGAAGGATCAGACAGACAGGAGGACATCTATGAGTGAAGAAATGGTAATCGGAGAAGAACTGTCAACGAAAGCCAAGAGTGAATACAGCGACAGCGACATCCAGGTTCTGGACGGGCTGGAAGCAGTAAGGAAAAGACCGGGCATGTACATTGCCAGTACATCGTCCAAAGGCCTCCATCATCTGGTATGGGAGATCGTCGACAACGGCATCGATGAAGCGATGGCCGGCTATGCGACGAAGATCGTGGTTTCCGTTGACAAGGACAATATTGTCAGAGTAGAGGATGACGGTCGCGGCATGCCGGTCGGCGTAAACGAAAAGACCGGAAAATCCACCATTGAAACGATCTTTACCGTACTGCACGCCGGCGGCAAGTTCGGCGGCGGTGCGTACAAAGTATCCGGCGGCCTGCACGGTGTCGGCGCTTCGGTTGTCAACGCACTGTCGGAATGGCTGGAAGTCCGCGTATTCCACGAAGGAAAAGTGTATTTTGTACGCTTCGAGGACGGCGGACATGCTGTAGAGCCGCTGAAGATCATCGGTGACTGCGACCCGGACAAGCATGGTTCCCTGATTTCCTTCAAGGCGGATCCGCTCATTTTCACTGAAACAACGGTCTACGAATACGAAACCCTGCGTGACCGTCTGCGCCAGCTGGCCTTCCTGAACAAAGGCATCCGGATCATCTACAACGATGACCGGGTGGAGGAAGCCAAGCAGCACCACGAGTTCCATTTTGAAGGCGGCCTGAAGGAATACGTTGCCTTCCTGAACAAGAACCGGACAAAGATCCATGAACATGTCATCTACTGTGAAGGGCATGAACAGGGAATCGAAGCGGAAATCGCTGTACAGTACAACGACGGCTACCAGCCGAATGTCTATACCTTCTGCAACAACATCAACACCGTAGAGGGCGGTACACATCTGGAAGGCTTCAATATGGCACTGAACCGGGTCATCAACAAATATGCCCGGAACAACAAGTACCTGAAGGAGAAGGACGACAACCTGACGACGGACGACTGCAAGGAAGGCATAACAGCCATCATCAGTGCCAAGCATCCGGATCCGCAGTATGAAGGACAGACCAAGACCAAGCTGGGCAACAGCGAAGTCCGCAAGATCGTATCCGATATCTTCGGCTCCCAGCTGGAACGTTTCCTGATGGAAAACCCGGATGAAGCGAAAATCATCATGGAGAAGGCGGTTCTGGCCTCGCAGGCACGCATTGCCGCAAAGAAGGCAAGAGAGTCCACCCGGCGCAAGAACCCGCTGGAAATCAGCTCTCTGCCCGGAAAACTGGCAGACTGCTCCTCGAAGGACGCGTCCATCTGTGAAATCTACATCGTAGAGGGTGACTCCGCCGGCGGCAGCGCCAAGCTGGGACGGGACTCCCACTACCAGGCCATCCTCCCGCTGAGAGGAAAGATCCTGAACGTAGAGAGAGTCCGCCAGGCCAGAGCTTTCGAAAACGCAGAAATCCGTTCCATGATCACCGCCTTCGGCTGCGGTGTGCTGGAAGAAGTTGATACCGCCAAGCTGAGATACCACAAGATTGTCATCATGACCGATGCGGACGTAGACGGCGCGCATATCAGAACATTGCTGCTGACGTTCTTCTACCGCTACATGCGGCCGATCGTCGAGCAGGGCTATGTCTACATCGCCCAGCCGCCTCTGTTCAAGGTCCAGAAGGGCAATGCCATCCGCTATGCCTATACAGAGCGCCAGATGGAAACCCTTCGTTCCGAGATGGGCAACGGTCTGAGCATCCAGCGCTACAAGGGTCTGGGTGAAATGGACGCTTCCCAGCTCTGGGAAACAACCATGGACCCGAAGAACCGGACACTGATCCGGGTAACGATCGAAGATGCCGAAGCAGCGGACCAGAACTTCAGCACCCTGATGGGCGAAGATGTCGAGCCCAGAAGGAACTTCATTATTGAAAACGCGAACTTTGTAGAGAATCTGGATGTATAAGGAGGTCGGCTATGGCAAGAGATGATGAATTTATGGAATTTGACGAGTCACAGTTCGACCCGGGAAACATTACCGAAACCGAACTGACCAAGGAAATCCGCAGGGACTTCCTGGAGTACTCCATGTCGGTCATCGTGGCCAGAGCGCTGCCGGATGTCAGGGACGGCCTGAAACCGGTACAGCGGCGCATACTGTTCTCGATGAACGAAATGAACAACACACCGGACAAACCGCACAAGAAAAGCGCCCGTATTGTCGGTGACACAATGGGTAAATACCACCCTCACGGAGACAGTTCCATCTACGGCGCCCTGGTGTACATGGCCCAGAACTGGAACATGCGCAAGACACTGATCGACGGCCACGGCAACTTCGGTTCCATGGACGGAGACGGTGCTGCAGCCATGCGTTACACCGAAGCGCGCCTTTCAAAGATGGCCCTGGAAATGCTCAGGGACCTGGACAAGGACATCGTCGACATGCAGGACAACTACGACGGAGAGGAAAAGGAGCCTGCCGTGCTTCCTTCCCGCTTCCCGAACCTGCTGGTCAACGGTTCCTCCGGCATTGCGGTCGGTATGGCAACGAACATCGCTCCCCACAATCTCGGAGAAACCATTGACGCCTGCATCGCTGTCATGGAAAACCCGCAGATTTCCGTTGTGGATCTGATGGATGTCATCAAAGGACCGGATTTTCCGACAGGCGGCTACATCCTCGGCAGAAGCGGCATCCGCCAGGCTTTCGAGACCGGCAAGGGAACGATTGTCATGCGGTCCAGGACACGGATCGAGGATATGCCGAACAACCGCCAGCGCATCATTGTGTATGAAATACCCTACATGGTGAACAAAGCGAACATGGTGGAGCGCATCGGTGAGATTATGCGCGACCGGAAGATCGAAGGCATCACCGGCCTGCGTGATGAATCGAACATGAACGGGGTACGGGTGGTCATTGAACTGCGCAGGGACATCCAGCCGGAGGTCATCCTCAACCAGCTGTACCGGATGACGCCGCTGCAGTCCAATTTCGCCGTAAACAATGTCGTACTGATCAACGGCGCACCGAAACAGGCCGGCATCAAGGAAATCCTCACGGAATACATCGCGTTCCAGGAAGATGTGATCGTACGCAGAACGAAGTACGACCTGAAGCGTGCGGAAGCCAGGGCGCATATCCTGGAAGGCCTGCGCATCGCCGTCGACAATCTGGACGCCATCCTGCATACCATCCGCAGCTCCCGCGATGACGCCGAGGCTACGGCACACCTGAAGGAGAACTTCGGACTGGATGATATCCAGGCAAAGGCCATCCTCGACATGCAGTTCCGCCGTCTCACCGGACTGGCAAGGGACCGCATCGAGAACGAATACCAGGATCTGATGGTCCGGATCGCGGACCTGAAGGATATCCTGGCCAACGACTTCCGCGTCCGGGACATCCTGAAGACCGAGCTCCTGGAGATCAAGGCGAAGTACGATGACCCGCGCAGAACAGAGATCATTGATGCGTCTGCCGACATGGAGGATGAAGACCTCATCCCGGTCGAGGACATCATCATCACCCTGTCCAGCAACGGCTATGTCAAACGGATCACCCAGGATACCTACCGGGTGCAGAACCGGGGCGGCAGAGGCATCAAGGGCATGGAACTGAACGAGAACGATGTCATTGATCAGGCAGTCACCATGTCCACCCATGACTTCCTGCTGGTATTTACTTCCCTCGGCAAAGTCTACCGGATCAAAGGATTCAACATTCCTTCCTACAGCCGGACTTCCAAGGGTCTGCCGATCGTCAACCTGCTCAAGCTGGAGAAGGACGAAAAGGTCAAAGCCTTCGTTCCCTACAGCAAAGAAGATACGGCAGAATACCTGTTCTTCGCTACAAAGAACGGTCTGGTGAAGCGGACGGAGATCAAGGAATTCGAAAACATCAACAAAGTCGGCAAGATCGCCATCAAACTGTACGAGGAGGATGAGCTCGTCTTCGTCAAAGCGACCAAGGGAGACGCAGAAATCATTCTGGCAACGGACAAAGGAAAATCCGTCCGCTTCCACGAAGACGATGTCAGGCCGCTGGGCAGAACCGCCCGGGGTGTCAAGGGCATCAATGTGGACGGCGGCAAGGTCGTAGGCATGGCTACCAGCGAAGAAGGCAGCCTGATCCTGACCCTGACGGAAAACGGATTCGGCAAACTGACCGACATCGGTGATTTCCGGCTGACAAAAAGAGGCGCCAAGGGAGTCAAGGCCGTCAAGGTGACCGACAGAACCGGCGAGCTTGTCTGCCTGAAGGTCGTCCGCGGAGATGAGGACTGCATGGCTGTGTCCGACAGCGGCATCATCATCCGCTTCCCGCTCAGCCAGATCTCGGTCTACAGCCGCGACGCCCAGGGTGTACGGGCCATCAAGCTGGACAACGCTAAAGTATCCACAGTTACTTTGGTAGAGCATATCGAAGCAGAGAACGGAGAAGAAACAGATGAATGAGAGAAAAGCAGTAATCATCGGCGCCGGGTTCGTGGGCTCGGCTTCCGCGTTCGCTCTGCTGCAGAGCGGCCTCTTCACCGAGATTGTACTGATTGACAACAACCAGGCAAAAGCGGAAGGGGAAGCCATGGACATCTCCCACGGTGTACCGTTCTGTTCCCCGGTAGACATTCATGCCGGCGGATATGAAGACGCCGCGGATGCCGGAATCATCATCATTACCGCAGGGGCAGCCCAGCGTCCGGGAGAAACCCGCCTGGACCTGGTATCCCGCAACGCGGCCATCTTCCGTTCCATCATTCCGAGCATCAATGAGAGCGGCTTCCAGGGCGTGCTGCTCATCGTAGCGAACCCGGTGGATATTCTGACCTACATTGCCCAGAAGCTGTCCAACTTGCCGGCAAACCGCGTCATCGGCTCCGGCACAACACTGGATACCGCAAGGCTGAAGAGCGAACTCAGCAAGCACCTGAACGTTGATGCCCGCAGCATCCATTCCTTCATCATCGGCGAACACGGGGACAGTGAAATCGTCGCCTGGAGCAGTGCCAACGTCTCCGGTGTTCCG
>JAEEYJ010000012.1 GCA_016291725.1 Solobacterium sp. | reverse complement strand
ATATAATACAGGATTTGTTTACTGCTATAATTTATCCATTGGAGAACCTCTTATGAAAGATTATCTGGTGGATGTACCTGTTGCGGTCCAGCTCTGGATCCGTCCGGAGGCGCAGAAGCAGCAGTTTGAAATCCTGAAGCAGGCAAGGCCGAGCATTCTGCTGGTCATTTCCGACGGCGGCAGGACAGAGGAAGAGCGTGCCCTGATCCAGCAGAACCGGGATCTGTTCGATCACGGAATTGACTGGAACTGCACCGTACACCGATTCTACAGCGACGTCAATCTCGGCACGTACGGCTGCATCAAAGCGATGCATTCATTCGTCTGGCAGTATGTAGACCGCTGTGTCTTCCTGGAAGATGATATTCTTCCGTCCGTCGGCTTTTTCCGCTTCTGTGCGGAGCTGCTGGAGAGATACAAGGATGATCCCCGGATCTACGCAATCTGCGGGATGAACCATGAAGGTGTGTCGGAGGAAGTATCCTCAGACTATTTCTTCTCCCGCTACGGCAGTATCTGGGGCCATGCACTGTGGAAGCGTTCCTATGAACAGTACTACGATTACCGGTTCAGGAATGATCCCTACACCACAGGACTGATCGAGGAAGCTGCCTCCAAAGTGATTCCCGGCCATAAAAAGCAGATTGTGAACATCGCGGCGCACGGAGAATACGACGGACATCAGCCGGGCGGTGAATTCTTCATGAATTTCGCCATCTACGGCCAGCACCAGATGCTGATTATTCCGAAGAGAAACATGATATCCAATATCGGCTGCGATATCTCTTCCGCGCATGCGAATTCACTGAACAATCTGCCGAAGGGCATCCGCCGGGTCTTCAATATGAAGCGCTATGAGCCGGAATTCCCTCTGAAGCATCCGGATTATGTATTCCCGGACACAAGATATGAAAAAGTCCGGAACCGGATCATGGGCTTCGGACACCCGTTTGTTACCTTTTACCGCAGAGTGGAGACCGTCCTGCTGAATGTGAAGCACGGCAATACGGAGTTCGTACGAAAGCGGATCGGGGAAGCTCTGAGAATCAGAACCGGTACATTCCGGGAAAAATAAACAGGAGATCATTCTCCTGTTTTTCTTTCATACAGCTCTCTGTACGCACCGAGCATCGCTTCGACCGTATACTGTGCTGCATTCTGCACGGCATCGTCGCGGTGCAGAATGATTCTCTGTTCCTTGAGATCCTGTACAGCGCGGTACATTGCCTGAAGGTCACCGCGCGGAACGACTATGCCTGTACTCTCTGCCAGCATCTCCGGGCTTCCGCCTGTTCGGTAGGTAATGACCGGACAGCCGCAGGCCTGCGCTTCGATGTTTACCGTCGGAAACGTGTCTTCGTATGTTGGATTCAGCAGTACATCAGCATCCGAGTACAGTTCTGCCAGGGCTTCTACACTGTCGGTATGCTCAATTGCAGTGACTCTCTCCCCTTCGATCTCTCTCTTCTGCTTTGCAGAGACACCCACCACAATCAGCCTCTCATCCCCGCCCAGCATTCCTGCAAGCTGTTTCAGGTCATTCCAGCCCTTTTCCGGGTACCACTGCCCTGCCACTGCCAGAATACGGAACACACCGTCTGCAGTGCGCTCCTGCGGCTGAAAACGGCTCAGATCGATACCGTTGGGGATATGCACACATTCATACTGTTTCAGGAAAGATTCCGCAATCTGTTCCTTCAGCCACCGTGACGGTGTGACAAGCGTCAGCTGTGACACCGGCATAGAAGCAAACACTTCCCTCTTCTTCCGGTAGTTGTCCCGCACATGATGTCCATTGAAGGTCACCGGATAGTGCCGCAGGGCAGGACAGTTCCGGCACTCCGTCTTCCATTGTTCACAGCCCACACTCTCATAGTGCGCGCAGTGTCCGGTAAATGCCCAGCAATCATGCAGGGTCCAGATCACCGGGATGCCGGAGTCCTTGAGGAACCGGAACAGGACTGCTACATTCAGGTAGTATCCATGAAGATTGTGCAGATGGATCAGATCAGGCGCAAAGGTACGCAGATCATCAATCATCCGGGCGGTTTCCTTCGCGTTTGCGAATCCCTGCCCGTCCAGCAGGAACGTCTTTGCGGCATGTGCAGCGTTGCCCGCAAAACCATTGAAGCGGAAAGCCTCCGCTGCAGCCAGATTCTTCTTACGGCCGTAGTAGATCCTTCCCTCAATATCCGGCATCTGCGCCAGTTGATCCACTATGCGCCCGGTACTGCCGTAGCCGGCTACAGAATTGATAAAAGCGGTCCGCATTCTGTCAGACCTCTTCATAGAATGTATCGGGATGATCCGGATCGAACGGTTCATTCGCCCACATGATCGTGACCATGATATCGTCTCCGGTGTTCTCGATATTGTGTGTATAGCCGACCGGGATATCCACCACCTGCAGTTTCTCTCCCGATACAGGGTATTCAAAGACCCTGTCATCTCCGATCCGCCGGAAGCGGATGATGCCGGTCCCCCGCACCACCAGGAACTTCTCGTTCTTGGTATGATGCCAGTGGTTTCCCTTGACGATGCCCGGGTTTGATACATTCACGGACACCTGCCCCCGCTCCGGTGTTCGGATGAACTCCGTAAACGATCCCCGCGCATCTGTGTGCATATCCAGATCATACATGAACGCATCAACGGGCAGATAGCTCAGATAGGTGGAATACAGGCGCTTCTCGAAACCGTCCTCCGCCAGGCAAGGCAGGGTACGGGTTTCTCTGCCCTTCCGGAATCCGTAGAGCAGTTCTGCCAGCCTCCCTACCGTGACACGGAAGGAAGGCTGTACTTTCAGTATTTCATCCGATCCGGCAGCGTTGATGCAGGAGAGGAAGCTCCGGCAGATGTCATCGATATATACAAACGTTACCTCTGCTGCGGGATCATGGATGACGATCTCCCGGCCTTCCGCAATATTCCGGCAGAACGTCGCTACGACACTGTTGTAGTCCGGACGGCACCACTTTCCGAAAGCATTGTCCAGCCTGTAGACGTACACCGGCGCTCCGGTATCCCTGCCGTAGGCAAACACAAGATCCTCGGCAGCCTTCTTGGACCGTCCGTAAGGATTGTCTCTTTCCGCCTGTACGGAAGAAGAAAGCAGCAGCGGGAGCTTTCTCCCGTCTTCCTTCAGCACGCGGACCAGTTCTTCCGTCAGTCCGGCATTGCCTGCTGCGAACTCTTCTTCATTCTTCGGCCGGTTCACTCCCGCCAGGTGCATCACGAAACTGCATCCCTGCACTGCATCCTGAAGGGTTCCCTCGTAGTCCAGATCGTATTCACAGACGTCAAAACCGCTCTGCTTGAGGAACAGGCAGAGATTCTTTCCAATGAATCCTTTGGCACCGGTAACGAGTACTCTCATATCATTTTAAACAGATCCAGTTTCCGCAGAAGTTCCTTCATCCCTTCCACATCCAGTCTGTCTGTATTGTGGGAATCATATTCTTCCGCATGATCCGCGTTCCTGTTTCCTTTGGTGAAGTAATGATCGTAATTGAGGTCACGGTTGTCCGCTTCTACACAGTAGTAGTTTCCGAGATCCACTGCCCGGATCATCTCCTCCTTCGTCACCAGCACTTCGAACAGCTTCTCACCGTGCCGGGTCCCGATATAGTTGATGCCGTTGTCCGCATGCTTGAGCTCCAGAACAGCCTGTGCCAGGGTACCGATGGTTGCGGCAGGTGCTTTCTGTACGAACAGATCACCCTGCTTTCCATGTTCAAAGGCAAACAGCACCAGATCAACCGCTTCCTCCAGCGTCATCATGAACCGGGTCATCTCGGGATTGGTCACCGTCAGTTCCTGCCCTGCGTCAATCTGTTCGCAGAACAAAGGGATGACACTGCCCCGGGAGGCCATAACATTGCCGTATCTCGTCAGGCACAGTACCGGATCACCCTCCGCCATCTGCCGGGAACGGGCAATGACATTCTTCTCCATCAGCCCTTTTGTCATTCCCATGGCATTGACCGGGTAGGCAGCCTTATCCGTGCTCAGGAAGATGGCCTTCCTGATCCCGTGGGTGATGCACGCACTGATGACGTTGTCCGACCCGAGCACGTTCGTTTTGACCGCTTCAATGGGATAGAACTCACACGAAGGCACCTGCTTGAGGGCTGCTGCGTGGAATACATAGTCTGCACCTTTGAAGGCACCTTCTATGGACTGATAGTCCCGGACATCACCGATGTAGAACTTCAGCTTCGAGGAAAGATCACCGTACAGCGCCTGATAGCTGTGGCGCATATCATCCTGCTTCTTTTCGTCCCTGGATACGATGCGGATCTCCCGGATTCCTGTCTGCAGGAAACGCTTTGTTACGGCATTTCCGAAAGAGCCGGTCCCTCCGGTAATCACCAATACTTTATCCTGAAAGATGGTCTCATTCATTGGCTGTATCCTCCACACCTTCCGTGCTCTCCTTCATAAACAGGATCTTGAACGTCATGAACATGATCCGGATATCCAGAAAGAACGAATAATTCTCAATATAGATCAGGTCAAACAAGAGTTTGTCCCGGGTTCTTGTATTGTATTTGCCGTAGACCTGGGCATAGCCCGTCAGGCCGGCCTTGACGGCCAGACGGTAGTTGAACTCCGGCACTTCCTCCAGAATCTTCTCCACCAGCTCAGGCCTCTCGGGACGCGGTCCGACGACGGACATGTCGCCGGCAAGAATATTGATGAGCTGCGGCAGTTCATCGATCCGGCAGGCACGGATGAACCGTCCTACCTTTGTGATCCGGTCGTCATGCTCCGATGCAAGCCGGGCAACACCGTCCTTTTCCGCATCGATGCGCATGGAACGGAATTTGATGATATCGAATCTGCGCCCGTAGCGGGTCAGCCTGGTCTGCTTGTAGAATACCGGACCATGGTCCTCCAGCTTGATCGCTATGGCTGTCAGGATCATGAACGGTGAAGCAATCACCAGCATCACAACAGCGAACAGAAGGTCCACTGCCCGCTTGGCAATCTTCTCCAGCTGGCTTGGCCCGAAATTGTTGGCCTTGAACAACGGTGTATCCACAAGATAGACCGATGAAGCACTGTTCACAATGACATCGTAGACATCCGGTATGATGTAGATGTTCCGGGTCCTTTCATAGCACGCATGTACAAGGCGGGCTTTATGGTTGGAGGTCAGCCCGGACGCAATGACGCAGTCGTACTCCTTCAGTTCGTCCAGGTGTTCCTTGGCTTCACTGTACTTTTCCTTCTTTTCGATCTTGTAGGCATTGTGCTGGTATTTCGCAATGCGCATTTCGATGGTCGGATCATCCTGCTCATAGATGAGAAGCACTCTTCTCGGCGGAAAAACACTGTAATAGAACACATTGGCCATGATGATCAGGAACGCATCCAGCATGACCTCTGTCAGGAACATCGGTACAAAGGGACGGGCAGGCACAACATAGCGTCCGACCAGGTCCGCAACGATATAGATCGCTGTGTTGGCAAAGAACAGGGAGATCATCTGTGAGAAGATGAGTTCACTGACCTTGGCATAGCCGATGTTGAAGCCGCCGTAGACAACATTGAAAACAATGAGCAGAATGCTGTAGATGATCACGATGATCATATCGCCGAATCCGTAGAAATAAGCAAACTCCTTGAAGTAGCCGATCCAGATCTGCCAGAAAACCTGGAACATGATCACCAGGATCAGTGCGTTAAGGAAGAATGCCATAGTACGCTGTGTGCGTTCATCTGTCCGGGGCTTCATACTGTACAATTATACAATGATTCCCGGTACTTTGTCATACATAGGAAACGGACCCTTCCGGGTCCGTTCAGTCTTTCCAGCAGATTGCCTCAGCGACTCTCTGCGCGGTTTCTTCATCCAGCAGGGTACCGATCAGTTCCAGGGCGAACGGAATCGCCGCTCCAAGACCTCTGCCGGTGATGATATTGCCTGACACCGCAACACTGCTGTGTGTCAGGAGCGCGCCGTGCATCTTCGGTTCAAAATCCGGATGGCAGGTCGCTTCCTTGCCTTCCAGCAGACCGTGGGCGGCCAGTACGCTCGGTGCAGCACAGATGGCAGAAACATATCCATCCGCCGCAAACGCAAGGCACTGTT
>JAEEYJ010000011.1 GCA_016291725.1 Solobacterium sp. | reverse complement strand
TGGATGCGGATGACATCATCTTCACTGATGCCGGCATGCTCAGCGACGTGCGCGAGATCTTCCGGGAACGGCTTCCTGTACAGCACCGGAATATCTATCCTGCGCTGGATGCCGGATTCTCCTTCCTCCTGCTCACCGCTGAGCATGAGGATCCTGCTTTTCAGCTCTTCGTACGAAATGATTGCCGGATCATAGCAGACGAGTATTGATGCATAGGCAGGAATCCGGTCCAGAATGCCCGGCAGATGCGCCCTGGCTATTCTGCTGTTCAGCTGGGTTACAGCATGCAGTATATCCGGAGATATACGCTGTTCAAAGCGGATCATCAGACCGGCATCCCCGCAGGGTGTGATTGTAAAACTATGGTTCATCGTGTTTCTCCGAACAGAACGGCTGCTGTATGCCGCGCTCTTTTCTCAATTGCCGGATCTTCCATGCTGCAGCGATCCGGAACAATGGATTGTCAGTGATCAGTGTCCAATAAACAAAACGCTTCACCGGATTCTTCGTCTCCGGATACAGGTGCATTCTGCTGATCCAGGCCTGGGCTTTGCGGTACGCTTCTTCATCCTTGGTGACTGCACGGCACACACAGCAGTAGCGGAGCACTGCCGCTGCAGTACTCGTTCTGGTCAGGGGCAGCAGTTCAGGATGATGCTCCATCAGATATTCATAGCGTTTTGTACGCTGCAGAAACAGCCACTTGGTATCGGTAAAATCCTTTTCAGCGTCCCAGGTTATGCTGCCTTCACGCAACGGTTTGTAGTACAGCACATCATGGATGATAGCCGCATGTTCCGCTCTGTCCAGAAGAATATGCATCACCGCATCATCTTCCCAGTTTTCTCCGACGGGAAAGAGCACTCCCTCCCATAAAGAGCGGCGGTAGATCTTGTTCCAGACAAAGCCGGCGATATCCGCCCGCAGACGAGCTGCCAGCGCTTCGGTTCCTGTGTATGTACCGGCAGGCAATGCAGTGCTCATTACCTGTCCCTCCGGACTGTTGCCCCACGTAAACGCAAGATCGAATATTGCTATGTCTGCACCGGTATCCTGCACTGCCTTCCGTGCGTTCCGGCAGAAATCCCGGTGCACCCAGTCATCGCTGTCCACAAACATCAGCCATTCACCGCGGCACAGTGCCAGACCGGTATTCCTGGCAGCGCTGAGTCCTTGGTTTTCCTGCCTGCGGTATATGATTCGTTCATCCAATGCTGCGTACCGCTCGCAGATCGCGGTCTCCGCATCCGTACCTCCATCATTGATGAGAATGAGCTCAAAGTCCGGATCACTCTGTCCGAGGATGCTGTTCAGGCAGCGCTCCAGATACTGTTCGACGTGGTATACCGGTACGATGATTGAGATCGCCGGCGCTGTAGTTTCCATAGAACGATCATACATGAGACTGCGGAAAAAGAAAACAGCACAGGCATTCAACTGTGCTGCGTTTTTTGAACTGTTTCTGCTACTGCTCCAGATACTTTCCGTTCATCATTGAGCGCAGGATCAGGGCTGTATCCTCCGGCTCTTCCACACTGATATCCAGTTCGTTGTTCTCAGGCCTGAGATCTTCGAGCAGTTTCTGTACCTCTGTATTCTGTTTCAGATGGATTTCTCCACAGTGATCCAGATGTACGGTGACATCGCCTTTGCATTGTCTGACCGTATACAGAAATGCGTTCATATTCCTGACATTCATCAGTCTGATCATATCCGTACCTCCTTTACAATGGGATAATATGATATAAAACAAGGGATGTGTTAGGATATAATCGGCTGATTGCTATGACAATATCACCCAAAGGAGACTACTATGCCTTTATCATCATCTCTGGTTCCTGTTGATGCCGGCGGCAGGGAAACCAAAGAACACGGGACCGTACTGTTCCCGGCTGCGGCCTACTCCAGTACGATGCACTACTCCATTCCCTGGCACTGGCATACCTACATGGAGGCGGGCATCCTGCAGAAAGGCTCCGTCCGTTTACTGACAGACGGGCATGTATTCACTATCCATGAAGGAGAAGGCTTCTTCCTCAATGCAGATGCACTGCACGCTTTCCGGCGAAACGGAAAGGAAGGCTGTGAGATGCGCTCGGTTGTATTCGCCCCACGGATCGTCGCCGGGAGTATGGAATCCATCTACTGGCAGAACTATGTCTCTCCCCTGCTGAACAACCGGAATCTGAAGACGATTGTCCTGAAGCCGGATGCAGAAGACAGCAGGCAGATCCTGCAGGATATCCTTGCTGCGTGGGAAAGCATCGTACAGGAACCGCCGGGCTTCGAATTCACCGCCAGGAACGCGCTTTCCGACGCTGTTTTCCGCATCCGTTCCCGTATGGAGGAACATACCGGCCTTCACAGCAACCGGGATCAGCGGGATGAATCCCGCATCCGGATGATGCTTGCCTACATTGAAGACCACTTCCATGAAGATATTTCGCTTGAGGATATTGCTGCTTCGGCTGCCGTCAGCGTCAATGAGTGCATGCGCTGCTTCCGCAGAACCGTGCAGACCTCTCCTGTCCAGTATGTCAGGCAGCTGCGCATCCAGAAAGCGGCTGCTTTGCTGAGGACCACGGATCTGAAGATCAATGAAGCGGCCGCTGCCTGCGGCTTTCTGGATATGAGCTATTTCTCACGGATCTTCCGCAGCTATGCCGGTGTGACGCCTACGGAATACCGGAAAACCAGCATGTAAAAAAACCGGCTTCTGCCGGTTATTCAGCGAGCAGCTCATCATCGGAGATGTCGCTTGATTTTCTTGTGATCGTTGCTTTGGCGATGTTGCAGAGGTGGTCGCCCATACGCTCCAGCGTACCGAGAATATCGCAGTATACCGATTCCGCAACCGGGGATGTGCACTCCTTGAAGGCCATGCGCTTGAAATGGGTATCCCGGTATTCCAGTTCCATCCGGTCGATCTCTTCCTCCAGACGCTGGAGTTCATGGTATTGGTCTACATCCTTGTAGCGGAAGATCTCAGTAGCCAGGTCAAACATCTGCATGTACTGATCGAACATGGCGACGATTTCCTGCTCGGCTGTTTCGGTAAAGGCTTCTCCCTTTTCGTTGACCTCAACATAGAATTCAGCCAGGTTCATAATCAGATCGCCGACACGCTCCAGGTTCTTGGTTACATCCAGCTGCAGACGGACTGAGTTGATGTTCCTGTGGGTCAGGTTGGGCTTGACGGACAGGCGGATCAGGTAGTCTGTAATCTTCTGATCACACTTGTTGACATTCTTCTCGGTATTGTCCAGCCATTCCTTTTCCGGACTCATGCCCTTCTCCTGCAGCAGTTTCAGGGAAGCGAGGGAGTTCTCCCGCACCAGACCGATCATCTGATCGATTGCCCTGCGGCTGGCAAGCAGTGCAGCGGAAGGCAGTACATTGGTGATCTCTTCATCCATTTCATCAATGTTGATATCCTGCATCTGTTCTTCTTCACCCGGGATAATGCGCTTCACCAGACCGGTCAGCTGGGTGACGAACGGCAGAGCAAGCAGTGTTGTCAGTGTTTTGAACACAATGTTTGCGGCAGCGATCTGCATCATCGGATTGAGGTGCCCGAAGAGTGCCTGGATCAGCTTTGCATACGGTACGAGCAGGATCATGCCCAGTACGGTGGATATCACATTGAGTACGGTATGCAGGGCTGCTGTGCGCTTTCCTGCTGTTGTACCGCCGATGGATGCCAGAATGCCGGTAACCGTTGTACCGATGTTGGCGCCGAACATGAACGGCAGCGCTGCGGCAAACGTTACAGCCCCTGCCATATACAGCTTCTGCACCACACCGATGGTTGCAGCAGAGGACTGTACCAAAGCCGTCAGACCTACACCGGTGAACATCGCCAGCAGCGGACTGTCGCTCATCTTCAGCGCAAAGGACTCGAACTGCGGGAGTTCCTTCAGGGACGCAAGCGCATCGCCCATGGAAGCCATGCCGAAGAAGATCAGGGCAAAGCCCAGTATGACATTGCCGTTGTATTTCGAGCGCGGTTTCTTGCCGAAACAGATCAGCATTGCGCCGGCAAAGATGATGTACATGGCAAAACGGTCGATCTCAATGGAGATCAACAGGGATGTAATCGTTGTACCGATCGTAGCACCGAGAATGATGCCGGCAGACTGTTCGAACGTCATCAGGCCGGCACGTACCAGACCGATGGTAATGGCTGAAGTCGCGGATGAACTCTGCATGATCATGGTCAGGACGATGCCTACCAGCAGAGCACTGAAGCGGTTTGAAGTTGCTTTATTGATATAATCGCGCAAGGCGTCACCGGCAACCGCCTTCAGGCCATCGCCCATGAATTTGATACCGAACATGAAGAGGCCGAAACCGCCCAGAATCGCCCCCCAGTTCAACGCAGACAGACCCATAGAAATCCTCCTGTCACATTCCTATTAAGGATATCACAATATTGTATCAATAACCAAAAATAATCACTTCATAAATATCTTTTATGGATAAGGTGCGCTATCGAAATCATTTCCTGTACGCAGTATAATATAGGTATCAAAGGAATCCCCAAAAGGAGAATCATCATGAAGATACTAATGATCAATCATTTTCCTTTAAACGGTTCCGGAAGCGGAACCTACACCCGCAACCTTGCGGTCCATTTAGCGGCGCTGGGGCACGAAGTGCGCATCATTCTGCCGGAGAATACTGACCGTTTCATCATTCCTGACGGTGTCAGCATTCATCCGGTTTTCTTTACGGCAGATGACGCTGTCAAGGACAGCCGCCACCAGGGCACGACAGGTGAGTCTATGGACAAGGCCCTTCCCTTCAATTTCCCGTGCTTCACTTCCCATCCCCGCAGTTCGCTGACCTTCGGAGATCTCAGTGAAGAACAGACCGCAATGTATACCGATGCTTTCCGCAATGCCATCGACAAAGAAATGGCGGACTTCCGGCCGGATCTGATCCATGCCCAGCACGTGTGGATCCTTGCAGCCCTGGCAGCCGGCAGGAATGTACCGTTGGTCATCACCACCCATGGTACAGACCTGATGGGCTATGACAAATGGCCGGCCCTCCGCCGCTATGCGGAAGAAGCCGTTCAGGCCTGCGATGCTGTGATTTCCATCTCCAAGGACAACAGTACGATGCTGAAGACGCGCTTCCCCGGCTGCGCGGACAGGATTACACTGCTGCGGACCGGCTATGATCCGTCCGTCTTCTATCCGGAGAAGCTCACCAGAAAGGAAGTGCTGGGCAGGTACTGGATCGATGCATCCGAGTACGAAAACAAGCGTATTGTGACCTACGCAGGCAAGCTCACCTGGTTCAAGGGTGTTGATATTCTGCTGGAAGCCATACGGCTCTATGAGGACCGGGACCCTGCTTCTCTGACACTGATCGTAGGTGACGGCGATGAGCGCAGCAATCTGCAGTGGCGGGCAAAGGACCTGAAGCTGAAATCCGTCCGTTTCCTCGACAATGTAGACCAGCAGGAACTCCGCAGGATCTTCAGCATCACCGATGCCTTCCTGATTCCTTCCCGCCATGAACCGTTCGGTCTGGCTGCGCTGGAGGCGATGGGCTGCGGAGTGCCGGTGATTGCGGCTGACCAGGGAGGTCTTCCCGATCTGGTCAACCAGGACGTCGGCAGACTGATCCGCCCTTCCGATCCGGAAGACCTGGCAGACAAAGTCACAGAGGTCCTGAAGATCACCTCCGAAGAATGGCGGGACAGGATTGCGGCCTACGCGCGTACCCGCTACGCACAGGACAGCCTGACCCAGGAACTGGTGGAACTCTACCGGAAGCTCCTGCCGTAATACAATGAAGGGCAGAATCAAAGTCTGCCCTTTTTTTCTGCTACAATGTCCCTGTACATCAATGGAAAAGGAGACATGCTTTATGAGTTCTTTCAAGGATCTGCGTATTGTCGATAATTTCTATCAGACCTCTTCCTTCTATCCTATGCCCGTCGTCTGCATCTCCACCGTCAACGAAGACGGCAGCCTGAACGTCGGTTCCTACTCGCTTTGCTTCCCGTACTACATCGCAGGAAAAGACCGCTATGCCATGATCCTGGAATGCCGGAACAATTCCAATACTTGCCTCAATCTGCTGCGCACCGGCAAATGCGCGATCAATTTCATCACTGATGAAAAGGAGACCTTCAAGGAAGCAGTACGTCTGGGCTATCCCGGACCGTCCAAGGAAAAGATGAAGGATTTCCGGTGGCGTACAGAAAAAGGCCTTACGGATCCGGAAGATCCCGAACGGCCTGAAGTACTGAGCGATGCTTTCCAGGTATTCGAGTGCACCTGGGCAAGGCATCTGG
>JAEEYJ010000087.1 GCA_016291725.1 Solobacterium sp. | reverse complement strand
TGCTTCTTGACCTCCGGTTTTCCGGTGATCTTCCGGATAATATTGACCGATCCTGTATCAGCATATGTCAACGGCAGCATATCAGCAGTCTCCTTTCTGCAGTTTGTTCGCATGAACTAACCACTCACCCTGTATTATAGTTAGCGGCTGCTAACGGGTCAATACTTTTTATTAGCTATCACTAACCGGGAGAACAAAAAAACAGCACATGCTGCAAATGCTGTGCTGTCTTTTCAGTCTGTGCGTTTGATCGACAGGATTCTGGGCTGTTCTTCGGACGAAATCGTCCCGTTGCTGTCAATCGGCCGGGCATCCCGGCAGACGGCATCCACAACGTCCATGCCTTCCACTACCCTGCCGAAGGCAGCGTAGCTCCCGTCCAGGTGCGGGGCATCCTGCTGCAGGATGAAGAACTGGGAAGAGGCGCTGTCCGGCTGTTTGGACCTGGCCATAGAGATCACACCCCGTTCATGGAGGATGGGATTGTCCCATCCGTTGGCGCTGAACTCACCGTGGACCGTAGTGCCGGATCCACCGAAGCCATTGCCTTCCGGGTCACCGCCCTGCATCATGAATCCTTCGATGATCCTATGGAATGTCAGACCATCATAGAATCCGGCATCCACCAGGTTCAGGAAGTTCTCAACGGTAAGCGGTGCCGCTTCCGCATCCAGTTCCACTGCAATGGTTCCGTAGTTCTCTATTTCAATGGTCACCCTGACAGGATCCGCTGCCGGAGCCTCCGGTTCCGCTGTACTGCAGCCCGCAGCCGTCACCAGCGCAAGGCAGGCAAGCAGTTTCTTCATCAGGCTTCACCGTGATGGCAGCCGCCGTGGCCGCACGCCTCATGATCATGGTCATGATGATCGCACTGGTTATCCGGATCATAGACCCTGAACTGCTCTATTCTTCCTAAATGCTGGAAGATCTCTCCGTTTTCATACGTTACTGCGATCTTCATAATTCTGCCCCCTCATCAAAGACAGCCTGATCGCTGAACCGGGTGATTGCGTCCTCTACACATTCATCCCAGAAGCGCCATTCATGCGCGTAGCCTTCCGTCTCGAAGAACTGTGCGTCAATGCCGTATTCCCTGCATCTTTCTTCAAATGCAGTGTGTGCTTCATACATCAGGGGATCCGCTGTTCCGCAGGCAAAGTACAGCCGGGGAAGCTTCCCCTCCTTCTTCCGCTTTACGATCAGATTCCAGGTATCCTGATAGGAACCGATGAACTTCTCCAGCCCGCCGGCATTCTCCAGCTGGTTCCATCTTCTCTGGGTGAACATGTCCTGCACCACCGGCTCCTGCGGCTCCGAAGGTGCGTAGGACATAATGTAGGCGGCCGCGAACTTTTCCGGATGATTCAGCGCGTACAGGAGAGTGCCCCTGCCGCCCATGGAGAGACCGGCTATGAAATTGTCCTTCGGGTCATCGCTGGCGGGGAACCAGCCGTGCACCAGCGGCATCAGTTCGTTCAGCAGATAATGATAGCTGTCATAGCCCATACCGAACTTCGGCCAGTCCGCATAGTCCGCGTTCAGTCCTGAAGGCATCACAACAATCATCTGGTGCTCCGCAGCGTACAGTTCTACATTGGACTTCCGGATCCAGTCCGTATAGTCCCCGAATGTACCGTGCAGCAGCCAGAGCACCCGGTATTTCCTTCCGGAGAGATAGAACGTCTTCGTGTTCTGCTCCCTGGGTCTGTCCGGGAGGATGATGTTCACATCCGTATTGTTGTTCAGGTATTTGCTTTCAAAGTTCAGATGCACCAGTGTCATATACTTACCTCATACTGTCTGCAGAGATCCCCAGGATCCCTGTATATCTACAATACCGTAAATACCGGTGAATGTCTTTCTACATTGCATTGTGTTGACAATTGTTAGGGAGCGAATTATATTTGTAAGGTAACTAACAAAAGGAGGCACTATGGACAATGAGAAGCATGTCGGCTACGAGCTCCGCCAGACCGACATTATGATCCGCCGGTTCGCTGAGCACAGGCGGGCTGCGTCCGGCTACGGTGATCTGACCTTTGCCCAGGGCGGTATGATCCACTATCTCTACCGCCACCGGGAAGAGCCGATCTACCAGAAGGACCTGGAAAAGCGCTTCGACATCCGCCGCAGCACAGCGACAGGCATCCTCCAGAACCTGGAGAAGAACGGGTATATCTGCCGCAGCTGTGATGCAGGGGATGCCAGAATGAAGCAGATCATTCTGACGCAGAAAGCACTGGACATGGAAGAAGCCGTGCGCCTGCTGGCCGAAGAGGATGAAGCCCTCTTCTGCCGAGGAATGAGTGAAGAAGAAATCAACCGGCTGATTGATCTGCTCGGCAGAATCCGCCGGAATATCGCAGAACAGGAGGGCACGTATGATTAGACGTCTCATGCAGGAAATCAGGGAGTACAAAGGCGCGGCTGTTGCAGCACCGCTGTTCATGGTGGGCGAAGTCATCCTGGAGCTGTCCCTCCCGTACATCATGTCCATCATTGTGGACAAAGGCGTACAGGGCGGCAATATGGACATTGTCTACCGGTACGGGCTGATCATGATCATGTGCGCCTTCGCTTCCATGTTCTGCGGCATCATGTCCGGCAATATGGCAGCCTACGCTTCCACCGGCTTTGCGCGCAATCTGCGGGATGATATGTTCCGCAGCATCCAGACTTTCAGCTTTGCGAACATTGACCATTTCTCAACCTCCGGTCTGATGACCCGGCTGGGAACCGATACCAACAACGTACAGATGGCCTTCATGATGATCATGCGCATGTGCATCCGGGCACCGTTGACCATCATTGTCGCTATGTTCATGACCCTGATGATCAGC
>JAEEYJ010000086.1 GCA_016291725.1 Solobacterium sp. | reverse complement strand
GGATGGACTGTCCGCACTGCATGTTCTGAGTGCTTTCCTGCGGGAATTCCTCAGCACGGACCTTGCGTCCCTGCGTTTCTATTATTCTGTCCGTGCCATTGAATGAGGCTGTTTTATTTGCTATAATGCATAAGCTTATATCCGGAAAGGAGCATTTTAATGATGGAGAAGACATTTGACAAGATCGTATCGCATGCGAAGAATACAGGATTTGTATTCCAGGGATCGGAGATCTACGGCGGTCTCAGCAATACCTGGGACTACGGTCCCTACGGCATTCTTCTGAAGGATCATATCAAGAGGGCCTGGCAGAAGAAATTCGTCCAGGAGGATGAAAACAACGTTGAGCTTCAGGCGGCGATTCTGATGAATCCCCGCGTGTGGGAAGCTTCCGGACACCTGAAGGGATTCTCTGATCCGCTGATGGACTGCCGCCATTGCCATACCCGGCACCGTGCGGACCATCTGATCAGTGATTTCTCCCACGGTACAGTCAGTGCAGACGGCTGGACCAACGAACAGATGGAACAGTACATCGAAGAGAATCATATTCCCTGTCCTGACTGCGGTGCGCATGACTTCACACCGATCCGTCAGTTCAACCTGATGTTCAAGACCTTCCAGGGAACCCTGGAGGATTCCAAGAGCGTTATCTATCTGAGGCCGGAAACAGCGCAGGGGCAGTTTGTCCAGTTCCGCAATGTACAGCGTACCTACCGCAAGAAGCTGCCGTTCGGCATCTGCCAGATCGGCAAAAGCTTCCGGAATGAGATTACACCGGGCAACTTCATCTTCCGTACCCGTGAATTCGAACAGATGGAACTGGAGTTCTTCTGCGAACCGGGAACAGATGATGATTGGTTCCCTTACTGGAGAAAGTTCTGCATGGACTGGATCCTGAGCCTGGGCGGAAAGGAAGAGAATCTCCGCTTCCGTGACCACTCCAAGGAAGAACTCAGCTTCTACTCCAAAGGCACAACGGACATTGAGTACCGGTTCCCCTGGGGCTGGGGTGAAGTATGGGGCATTGCGGACCGTACGGACTATGATGTCTCCCAGCACATGAAGTTCTCCGGCGAGGATCTGCGTTATCTGGATCCGAAGACGAACGAGAAATATGTACCGTATGTTGTAGAACCGTCAGTCGGTGTAGAGCGCCTGCTGTTCATGTTCTTTACAGATGCCTACGATGAAGAGACGCTCGCGGACGGCAGCACACGTATCGTGATGCATTTCCATCCGGTACTGGCTCCGATGAAGGCCGCTGTTCTGCCGCTGCAGAAGAAGCATGCGCAGCTGGCGAAGGACATCCGCAAGGAACTGTCCTATGACTTTGAGACGGACTACGACGAAGCCGGTTCCATCGGAAAGCGCTACCGCCGCCAGGATATGGTCGGTACACCGTTCTGCATCACAGTCGACGAGCAGACAGCCGAAGACGGAACCGTGACCATCCGCTACCGTGACACCATGGCACAGGAGCGTATGACTGTCGCAGAGGTCAGTGAGAAGATCAGAAAAGAAATCCGCTTCTGATAGAAAGGATCCTGATGGTCAGAATCCGCGAGGATGATATCAACGCAATCCGCAGCAAAGCCGGAATCGTGGACATCATCAGCCGCTATCTTCCTGTTTACAGAAAGGGCAAATCCTATACCGCGCTTTGCCCTTTTCACGATGATCACTCACCTTCGCTGTCCATCTCCGAAGACAAGCAGATCTACAAGTGCTTTGTATGCGGAGCCGGCGGCAATGTGTTCTCGTTTGTACAGAACTATGAGAAGATTACGTTTCCCGAGGCAGTGGTCAAGGTTGCGTCCCTGATTGATTATCCGCTGGACTATGAAGCGGATGACGTACGGGAGAAGATCGATCCCCATAAGGAAACACTGTACCGGATTCTGGAAGATACCATCAAGTATTCCATGTATGAACTGAACAATACCGAGGCGAAGAAGCAGTATCTGGAAGGAAGAGGACTGGATGAACGGGTTCGGCAGCGCTTTGAGATCGGCTATAATCCGCCGAATGACGCGCTGTACCGCTTCCTGAAAGCAAAAGGGTATACAGACAAGGATCTGTATGCCTGCAATGTCATCCGCAGTACTTCCCAGGGTTTCCAGGATGTCTTTACCGACCGGATCCTGTTTCCGATCCACGATGCAAAGGGACACCCGGCCGGCTTTTCCGCCCGTACCCTGGATCCGCAGAATCCTTCCAAGTACATCAATACGAATGAGACCGAGATCTTCGAAAAGGGGAAGCTCGTCTACAACGCTCACCGGGCGTCGGGGGAAGCCCGCCGGCAGGGCAGGATCTATGTCACGGAAGGTGTAACGGACGTGATTGCGTTCGACCGTGCGGGTGTGCAGAACTGTGTCTGTACCCTGGGTACAGCCTGTACCAAGGACCAGATCAGGATCCTGAAGGATCTGGCGCCGAAGATCGTCTTCTGCTATGACGGAGACGATGCAGGGCAGAATGCGACCTTCCGCGCCGCCAAGATGGCGATGAACGCCGGTGCAGATGTATCGGTGATCCGCAATACCGGCGGAATGGACCCGGATGAAATCATCCGCTCCGGCGGCAAGGAAGCTTTGATCAGCCTGCTGAAGAACGAAATCTCCTGGGGAGAGTTTGTACTGCAGTACCTCGGCAGGAATGTCAACTTTGACAACTACCTGGAAAAGAAGGAATTTGCCAGGAAAGCACTGCAGGAGATCGAAGCCGGCGGTGATGCATTCGACATCCAGCACTTCAAGGAAGAGATCGAAAAGATGACCGGACTGCATCTGGAGAACAGACCGAAGCCGAAGAAGGAACCGGTCCGCCGGAACAATGTCCGGATCCCGAAGGGCATTGAAGAAGCCGAAGAAACAATTCTGATGTACATGATCCGCTATCCGTACGCGGTCACGCGCTTTACGGAGAAGCTCGGTTTCCTCAGCGATCCGGTCAGATCGAAAACAGCAATGCTGATCGTCGACCGTACAAGGAAGAAAAACACCTGTACACCGGCGGATCTGATCGACGCAACAGAGAATGAAGACGTACGGAAGCTGGTAACGAAGCTGGCAACGGACGAGCGTTTCGACCGTGAATACAATGAGAGCGTTCTGGACGGTGCGATGCGCAGAGTCAGAAGCTATGTAACAGAGAAGAATATCGAAAGCCTGTCTGAACAGCTGAAACAGCCGATGAACGAAGAAAGCAGAATGATCCTGCTGCAGAAATACCAGGAAAGCATGCAGGAAAGAAGGAGGTATATTGATGAAGATGACAGTCAATGAGACGGAACGGCCGGTCAATGCGGCCAGGAACAGAATCCACGCAAAGCGCAGGGCAGCGTCCGTCCGGGCAGAAGCAGCGGATATGGAGAAGGCCGTCGCTGCATCTTTGAAGAGACGCTCCTACCGGATGATGAAGCTTGCCGGAAAGAAGGAAGCTGCAGAGCCCATCGTGGAAGAAACCGTGGAAATCCAGGCAGTTCCTGCTGCAAAGACCGTTGTGGATATCAGTGCCTACCGCAGTGATGCGGCAGGCAGGGAACTCAAGACCCTTGAAGAACTGAAGGAGAACTTCCGGGAGTATTACCTGAATGAAGGTGTGATCTACCAGAAGGATATTCTGAGCGCCCTCGAGCATCTTGAACTGAGCGATGAGGAAATGGAAAGCCTCTATGTCTGGTTTGATGATGAAGAGATCAATATCTCTGAAGATGAAGATGTCGAAGAGATGAATGAAACAGGCATGGATCTGCTGGATGAAGAGGGTGATGATCTGGATGAAGAGAGCGATGTCGTCGCGGATATCAACGCCATCATCAATTCCACGGATATCGGCCATTCCGGTTCTGTACAACTCAACGATCCGGTCAAAATGTACCTGAAGGAAATAGGCCGTGTCCCGCTGCTGAAAGCGGAGGATGAGCTGGAGATCGCCAAGCGGATCGAGCAGGGGGACGAAGAAGCCCGCAGCATCCTGATTTCCAGCAACCTGCGTCTGGTTGTGTCCATTGCCAAGAAGTACGTCGGCAGAGGCATGCTGTTCCTTGATCTGATCCAGGAAGGCAACATGGGTCTGGTAAAGGCCGTAGAGAAATTCGATTATACCAAAGGATTCAAATTCAGTACTTACGCAACCTGGTGGATCCGCCAGGCGATCACAAGAGCGATTGCCGACCAGGCAAGGACCATCCGCATTCCGGTCCACATGGTGGAAACCATCAACAAGCTTACACGTGTACAGCGCCAGCTGGTGCAGGAGCTCGGCCGGGATCCGACAGCGGAAGAGATCAGTGCCCGTCTGGACGGCATCTCTCCTGAGAAGGTAAGGGAGATCCAGAAGATTGCTCTGGAGCCGGTATCCCTGGAAACTCCGATCGGTGAAGAGGATGATTCCCATCTGGGTGACTTCATTGAGGACAAGGATGCCATGAGTCCGGACCAGTATGCCAACAACCAGCTCCTGAGGGACGAAATCAACAACGTCCTGAGCGGTCTTACAGAACGTGAGGAAAAGGTTCTCCGCCTGCGCTTCGGCCTGTATGACGGCCGTACAAGGACGCTGGAGGAAGTCGGCAAGGAATTCAATGTCACCCGTGAGCGGATCCGTCAGATTGAAGCCAAAGCCCTGCGGAAGCTCAAGCACCCGACGCGCTCCAAGCGCCTGCGCGATTTCTTCGATAAATAGTATGACACCGAGGATGGAAGCGGTTGCGTCATTGGTGCCTGCGGGCAGTGTGGTGGCCGATATCGGTACAGATCATGCACAGCTGCCCATTGCTCTGGTGAAGCGCGGCATCTGTCCTAAGGCCTGCGCTGCGGATATCGCAGAAGGCCCGCTGCAGACCGCCCGCACGAACATAGCCCGCGAAGGCCTTCAGGACTGCATCGGAACGGTGCTGTCCGACGGCTTCGAACACATTCCGTCCGATGCGGACTGCGCTGTCATCGCCGGTATGGGCTTCTTCACGGCAGCGCACATTCTGGAAGCAGCAGCAGACAGACTGCCTGCCATGAGGCGCATCATCATCCAGGTGAACAACGAAGCGGTCCGTATGCGCCGATGGATCAGCGAACACAAGTGGGAGATTGTGGATGAGCGCTACGTACGGGAAAGGGGAAAGGACTATGAAGTCATTGCCTTCCGTACCGTGGCGCACATCCCCTATACTGAAACCGAAATCCGCCTCGGACCCTGCCTGATGGAGCAAAAGGGGGAAGAATGGCTGGACTATCTCCGGAGGCAGTATGATAAGGCGAAGCGCATCAATGCCCTTCGGAGGGAGTGCGCACAGCCTGCAGATGAGGATCTGGTGCAGGCAGAGCGCATTCTGGGAGATTATCTGGGAGTGTAGGACACTCCCTTTTCTTTGTATAATGATCACAGAACAGAGAGGTAACTGTATGGGATTCAATGAAGCGAGATATCTGGATACATTCAAAGCATTGCTGGATGCGGACAGCACCACCGGCCAGTATGAAGAGATCCAGGCACTGGTCTGCCGCATGGCACAGGAAATGGGATATTCAGCCCTCAGACTGAACAAGGGCGGTGTCATCTGCACCGCAGGAGAAGGAGGGGACCCGCTTGTCATCACAGCGCATCTGGATGATATCGGCCTCATGGTCAGGCACATCAACGCAGACGGCACCTTGAACGTCTGCCCGGTAGGCGGGCTGTATCCGGGCTACTGTGTAACGGAGAACGTGCGTGTATATACCAGGGACGGCAAAGTATTCACCGGTACAGTCTGCCGCACACCGAACTCCGTTCACGTAACGGAGGAAGAACTGCGCACAACGCTGGGCGACTTCCGGAAGAATGTATGTGTTGTTCTGGATGAGGATGTAAAAGACAGTGAAGGTGTACGCCGGCTGGGCATTGAGACCGGAGACATGATCGCCCTGGAACCTCGGTTCCGCATGGCCAACGGCTATATCAAATCACGCTTCGTGGACGATAAAGCATGTGCGGCAGTACTGCTGGAAATGATGAAAGTGATGCAGGAAGAGGGTCTTCACCCGGACAGGAAGGTGTACTTCTACTTCGGAGTCTATGAAGAAATCGGGCACGGAACAACCTGGCTGCCGGAAGATGTCAAGGATATCATCGCAGTGGACATTGCACCGACAGGACCGGACCAGAATTCGGATGAACGCAAGGTATCGATCTTTGCCAAGGATTCCCGCTTCCCGTACCACTACGGGCTGACAAACGAACTGCGCAAAACAGCGATCGATGCCGGAATCGACTATGTGATGGATATCTTTACACCGCATTACGGTACGGATGCGGACGGCAGTATTCTGGCGGGGTATGATATCCGTCACGCAGCGCTCGGGCCCGGCACGGCCAATTCCCACGGCTACGAACGCACCCATCTGGAGGGTATAAAGAATACCTACGGACTGCTGATGGCATACATCGGCATCCGCTGAACAAAGAAGCAGGCATGAAAAAAACAGGTCATGCCTGTTTCTTTATTATTCTCAGCCTTCGATAGAATTCACTGCTTTAGCCAGTCTGGACTTCTGACGGGCAACGTAGTTCTTTGTCTTGATGCCGTCAACCAGGGCCTTGTCCAGTACAGAATTCGCTTTGCTGAACGCAGCAGCCGCAGCTTCCTTGTCCTTCGCTTCAATCGCCTTCTGAACGTTCTTGATCGCTGTCTTTACAGCCGTTCTCTTGCTGGCATTTGCAAGCTGGCTCTTTCTGTTTGTAAGCGCACGCTTTTTCTGGGACTTGATATTCGCCATGGTACACCTCCTATCGGTTACAACGTTTGCATTATAACAAAGGCATTCTGAAAATGCAACGAAGATAAGCTATAATATACCCATTGAGTGAGGTTGATGCACAATGGATGTCAGAGTGGTCTTTATCGGTACGCCTGAATTCGCAGGAAAGGTTCTGGATGCGCTTGTAGGCGAAAAATACAATGTAGTGGCGGTCGTCTCACAGCCGGACAAACCAGTGGGCAGAAAGCGTGAAATCGTGAAGACGCCGGTACATGCCCGGGCGGATGAATACGGGATTCCTGTCCTGCAGCCGGAGCGGCTGAGGGACGGCATCGAGGATATTCTTGCTTACCGGCCGGATCTGATTGTGACCTGTGCCTACGGCCAGTTCGTACCGACGCGCTTGCTGGATGCACCGGCATACGGCAGTCTGAACATCCATCCCAGCCTGCTGCCGAAGTACCGGGGAGGAGCCCCTGTGCACCGGGCAGTATGGGCAGGCGACAAGGAAACCGGGGTGTGTCTGATGGAGATGGTTAAGGCCATGGATGCCGGAAGGGTATACGACCGCAGGATTGTCCCGATTGACCCGGATGATACCACGGAAACGCTGAACCTGCGCCTCGAAGAGGCCTCTGCTGAACTGATCCGGGAAGCTCTTCCGAAGTATCTGAGAGGAGAGCTGGCAGGAGAGGTGCAGGATGAGGATAAGGTCGTGCTGGCCAGGAACATTGCCCCCGATGAGGAACAGGTTTCCTTTACGGAAGGAGACATACATGAAATCTACAATCATATCCGTGCATTGATCGATTTTCCGGTTGCCTATGGAATTCTGGACGGAAAGCGGGTAAAGTTCTATGCCTGCAGGATCCGGGAAGAAGAAGTACGGGAAGCACCGGGCACTGTGCTCGGTTTCCGGGATCATGCCATGGAAATTGCCTGCAGAGGCGGTGTACTGCGTGTACTGGAACTGCAGGCGGAAGGAAAGAAGCGGATGCCGGCGGACGCATTCGGAAACGGTGCAGGCCGTGCCTGGACGGGCAGGAGGTTTGATTGAATCTATGGATCAGAACCATATCAGGAACTTCTGTATCATTGCCCATATCGATCATGGAAAATCCACCCTGGCGGACCGGATCCTGGAAATGACCGATACGGTCAAGGAAAGGGATATGAAGGCACAGATCCTGGATGAGATGGAGCTGGAGCGGGAACGGGGCATTACGATCAAGCTGAATGCTGTACAGCTTTCCTATACCGCGAAGAACGGTGAAGAATATCTGTTCAATCTGATCGATACACCGGGGCATGTGGACTTCAGCTATGAGGTGTCCCGTTCACTGGCAGCCTGTGAAGGCGCTGTGCTGGTGGTGGACGCAACCCAGGGTGTACAGGCCCAGACACTGGCGAACACTTATCTGGCACTGGACAACGATCTGGAGATCATACCTGTCATCAACAAGTGCGATATGCCGAGCGCCAGACCGGATTTCGTCAAGCAGGAGATCGAAAACATCATCGGTCTGGACTGCAGTGACGCACCGGAGATCAGTGCTCGTACAGGAATCAATGTGGATGAAGTGCTGGAGCAGATCGTTGAGAAGATCCCCGCGCCGGGCGGCAGTAAAGACAAGCCGCTGCAGGCTCTGGTATTTGACAGTTTCTATGATTCCTACCGCGGTGTAATCGCTCTGGTACGCATCCGGGAAGGACAGCTGTCCATCGGTGACCGCATCCGCTTCATGGCAACCGGTGCGGAATATGAAGTACTGGAAGCCGGTATCCGGAATCCCAAGGAAGTGCCGGTCAGGACACTCGGCTGCGGTGATGTTGGCTGGTTTGCGGCCTCCATCAAGTCCATCCAGGATGTCCAGGTCGGTGATACGGTAACCTCGGCCGTGAAAGGCGCAGAAGATCCGCTTCCCGGCTACAAGCATATGAATCCGATGGTGTTCTGCGGCTTCTATCCCAGTGATGCGGCCAGGTACGGTGACCTGCGCGACGCACTGGACAAACTGAAGCTGAACGATGCAGCGCTGGTCTATGAGCCGGAGACATCCCAGGCATTGGGCTTCGGTTTCCGCTGCGGCTTTCTCGGTCTGCTGCACATGGATGTCATTGAAGAGCGGCTGGAGAGGGAATACGGTCTGGATCTGATTGCGACCGCACCGTCCGTCATCTACCATGTCTATCTCAGCGATGGAACCATGCTGGCGATCGACAACCCGGCAAAGATGCCGGACGCTTCTAAGATCGACCGGGTGGAGGAACCGTATGTCCGGGCGGAAATCATGTGCCCTGACACCTATATCGGCAGCGTCATGGAACTCTGCCAGGGAAAACGGGGTATCTACAAGGATATGCAGGTCATTGATGCCGGCAGGAATTCACTGGTGTATGAACTGCCGCTTTCCGAGATCATCTTTGATTTCTTTGACCGGCTGAAGTCCTGCTCGAAGGGCTATGCCAGCCTGGATTATGAAGTTATCGGCTACCGCAGGAATGATCTTGTCCGGATGGATATACTGCTCAACGGAGAACAGGTGGACGCTCTTTCTGTCATCATTCACCGTTCGGAAGCCTATGCCAGGGGCAGTGCAATTACGGTGAAGCTGAAGCAGCTGATCCCCAAGCAGCAGTTCGAGATTCCTGTCCAGGCAGCGATCGGTGGAAAGGTCATTGCCCGTACAAACATCAAGTCCCTGCGCAAGAACGTCCTGGCAAAATGCTACGGCGGTGATATCTCCCGGAAGAAGAAGCTTCTGGAAAAGCAGAAGGAGGGAAAGAAACGGATGAAGGCGGTCGGCAGCGTGATTGTGCCGCAGGAAGCCTTCATGGCGGTGCTTTCCATGGACAGTGATGAACGCTGAGCATCCGGATGCGCTGTATGTGCACATTCCTTTCTGCCGGCATATCTGCTGGTACTGCGATTTCTGCCGGACCGTGTACAGTGAAGCGCAGGCGGATGCTTTTCTTGCGGCACTGGAGCAGGAATTCAGCCTGAGGGAGTTCTCTGTACAGCTGGATACAATCTACATCGGAGGCGGAACACCGACCAGTCTGAATGAAGGGCAGCTGGAACGTCTGCTGCAGCTTCTGGCACCGTATGCCCGGGAAGTACGGGAGTATACCGTGGAGATCAATCCGGAAACACTGAGCGAGGAAAAGGCTGCCCTGCTGTCAAAGTACGGTATCAACCGGGCTTCCATCGGTATGCAGAGCAGCGATGCCGGACTGCTGAAGCTGATGAACCGCCGGCATACCTTCACGGATGTACAGTCCTGTACAGAGCGGCTGCGCAGGCACGGAATTGAGAATCTCTCCCTGGATCTGATGTACTCTCTGCCGGGGCAGACCATGAAGATGCTGGAATCCTCCGTAGAGGATGCACTGTCCCTGAATCCGTCCCATCTCTCACTGTATTCACTGAGCATCGAAGAGAATTCTGTCTTCGGCAAGAGGGGATATGAATCGCTGGATGAGGAAACGGAAGCGGATATGTACGAGTACATCTGCCAACGTCTTCAGCAGGCCGGCTGCGAGCACTATGAAACATCGAACTTTGCCAGGGACGGAAAGCGCTCCCTGCACAACACCGTTTACTGGCAGTACCGGGATTTCTACGGAGCCGGGTGCGGTGCCAGCGGCAAGGAAGGCAATGTCCGCTACGACCTTGCCCGCAGCCTGAGGGAGTACATCAAGGACCCGCTGAAGCGGCAGGATACCGTACTCACGCCGCAGGAACAGTACTTTGAAGCATTGATGATGTCCCTGAGGCTCAGGGAAGGACTGGACAAAGCACGCTTCTGCCGGATGTTCGGCGTATCCATCGATGATGTTTACCGGGAGGAGATTGCGGAGGAATGCCGGAGGGGCATGCTGGTGAACACCGAAGAAAGACTGTACTGTACGGACCGGGGCTGGGATCTGCTCAACGAAATACTGGTGGATTTTATTGCATAGATCACTGAACAGTGATAAGATATACAAGCCTTCTGTCTGGGTCTGCTGCTTCCTCAGCGGTTTACTCGGACGGACAGGGAATCATAGAAAAGAGGAAAAGAAAATGCTTGAAAAGGAAAAGAAGGCTGAGATCGTCGAGCGTTTCGGCGGCAAGGACAAGGACACAGGATCCGTTGAGGTGCAGGTTGCGCTTCTGACGGAGCAGATCAACCGTCTGACGGTTCACATGAAGGAACACAAGCACGACTACAGCAGTTCCCGCGGACTGATGAAGATGGTCGGACGCAGAAGGAAGCTGCTGGCATACCTGCGCAACAAGGATGTCAACAGATACCGTGACCTCGTAAAGGCACTCGGACTGAGAAAGTAAAGCATAGGCCGGAAAGGGATTTCCGGCTTTGTTTTCGTCTGTGTGAAGTTTATAATTCTGTATATGAGCTACATAGAATTCAAGGATGTCAGAAAGGTCTATCATGTCGGTGAAGTGGACATTACCGCACTGGACGGCATCAATCTGAGCATAGAGCAGGGAGAGTTCGTTGTCATTGCCGGGGCGTCCGGCGCCGGCAAAAGCACCATTCTGAACATTCTGGGCGGTATGGATACCGCAACCTCCGGTGAAATCATCGTAGACGGCAGCCGGGTGGATCAGATGAATGACCGGGAGATGACCGACTACCGGCGCTTTGATATCGGCTTTGTGTTCCAGTTCTACAACCTGGTGCAGAATCTGACCGCAAAGGAGAATGTGGAGCTGGCTACAGAGATCTGCCGGAATCCGCTGGATCCCACGCAGACACTGATCGATGTCGGGCTCGGGGAGCGGATCGACAACTTTCCGTCCCAGCTTTCCGGAGGAGAGCAGCAGCGTGTAGCCATTGCGCGTGCACTGGCCAAGAACCCCAAGCTTCTGCTGTGCGATGAACCTACAGGTGCACTGGACTATGTCACCGGCAAGCAGATCCTGCTGCTTCTGCAGGAAACGTGCCGGCGCAACAGGATGACGACGATCATCATTACGCACAACCTGGCGCTCTGTCCGATGGGCGACAAAGTATTCCGGGTCAACAGCGGAAGGATTGTATCGGCAGAAGTCAACCCGCACCCGCAGGATATCAGAACAATTGAATGGTAGAAACGTGAAATACCGGACCCTGAAAAAAGATACGGTCAGGCTCGTTCTTTCTTCAAAGATGAGATTCTTTTCGCTGACTGCGATCGTTATGCTCGGGGTCTCTTTTTATATCGGCGTATCTGCGTCGTCCACCATCATGGCGGACAATGTGGATGCGTACAGCGACCGTCTGAACCTGAAGGACATCACGGTGTATTCCAACTACGGATTCGATGAAGATGACATCGCAGCGATCCGTTCACTGGAGGATGTGGAAGAAGCCAGCGGTGCGAAGTTCGTGGATACAATTGCCTATATGGAGGACAGTGCAGTCATTGCACGCATCCATTCCTACAATCCGGACGATCCGCTGAATCACTTTGAACTTCGCGAAGGAAGGCTCCCGCGCAGCACCAATGAGCTTCTTGCGGAATCAGGCACAGACCTTATGCCCGGACCACCGGTAGGCTCGCAGATCACGCTGACACGTCCGGACAATGATCTGGATGACTGGCTGTCGCAGAGCAGGTACGTCGTAGTGGGTACGATCGATACCCCGCTGTACCTGAACGAAACCAAGGAGAACAGTACACTGTCCAACCGCTACATCGACACGTATTTCTATGTTCCGGAAGATGCTTTCGTCGTGGACTATGATACGGAAGTGAATGTGATCTACCGTGGTGCAAAGGACTACGAATCCTTCTACGATGCTTATGAACAGAGAAGCGAAGAAGTGAAGAAGGAAGTCGAGACTCTGGGAAAGACACAGTCCCTGCACCGCTACGACGAGATCTACGAAGACGCCATGGCGCAGTACAACGATGGTCTGCAGGAATACAGTGAAGGGCTGGAAACCTACAACCGGGAGATTGCGGATGCGGAAAGGGAGATCAAGGACGCAGAGGCAGAGATCGCGGATGGCTGGGATCAGCTCCACGAAGGAGAGCAGAAGCTGGAGGATGCCCAGAAAGAGCTGGATGACAGGATTGCGGAAGCCAGGGCAGAGATCGAAGACGGCAGGAAAGAGCTGGAGGACGGGAAGAAGAAGCTGGCAGAAGGCCGGAAGGAATACGAAGAAGAGAAGAAGAAGTACGCAGATGTCCGCCAGCAGCTGGTGGACGGCATCGCTTCACTGAAGGAAGCCAGGGATGGTCTGAACCAGATCGATAACGGCATCCGGCAGCTGGAAGAGCTCAGAGCCAGGCTGG
>JAEEYJ010000010.1 GCA_016291725.1 Solobacterium sp. | reverse complement strand
CTATCTGCTGGTGCCGCATGATGACCGGGGCGGAGCACTGCGCGGGATGAACCGGATCTATATCCTGGAAGGGAACGGGATGAAGATCGCGCATTACGGAGATCTGGGAAGGGATCTGACGGAAGAGGAGACAGAGCGCCTTTCCGGCTGTGACGCGATTATGATTCCCTGCGGCGGGCATTATACGATCGACGCCGCCCAGGCTGCCCGGATTGTCAAGGATACTTCACCGAAGCTGGCTATCCTTATGCATTTCCGTACAGACGGAGCAGGCTACGGCGTTCTGGCGCACATCAATGATGTGAAGGAGTACTTCCCGGAAGCTGTCCGTACCGGTACAGATACGGTGAAGCCTGCGGAAACAACAGGTGTTGTCATTCTTGATCCGGCTCATTGATGGCAGATACAAAGACTGTCTGCTAAGCATTATTTGTGTATAAATGCCGTGCAATGCGGCATTTTCATTATTGTTTTCACAAAAATATCATAAAAGAATTAGCACTAAGGACTTGAAAGTGCTAAAAAGATGATTATAGTAGTAGGTGAAGAGAGAAAGAAGGTAAGCAAAATGAGATATTTTCCTGCAATGAACAATACGTTGTTCGATGAACTGTTTGAGGATATGTTCGCTCCCGTCAGAGTCAGTGCACCGCTGCTCGCCAAGACGGACATCTACAAAAAGGATGATCAGTACATTCTGAACATGGAGCTCCCCGGCTTTGCCAAGGAGGATGTAAAGATCTCCCTGTACAACGGTGAACTGACGATTACAGCAGAGCACACAGAAAACAAGGAAGAAAAGAACGAAAAGGGCCAGGTCATCCGTCAGGAACGCCATTCCGGCAGTGTAAGCAGAAGCTTCTATGTTGGAGACGGAGTCACGGATGCGGACATCCAGGCAAGCATGGACAATGGGATCCTGAAGCTTGCGGTACCTGCAGGGAAGAAGAAGCCTGCAGAAGAGAAGAAATTCATTGAGATTCTTTAAGGAGGACAGAACCATGAGATACATTCCGGCAAGAAAAGCATTTGAAGATATGATTGACGACTGGTTCCCGGCAGCCAGCAATGAAGCAAGCACGATGAAGACCGATGTACACCGCAGGGACGGCAAGTACATCATCGATGTAGATGTTCCGGGCTATGCGAAGGAAGACATCCGGATTGCTCTCTACCGGGGCAATCTGACCATTACAGCCGAACACAATGAAACCAAGGAAGAAAAGGACGAGAAGGGCACAGTGATCCGCAAGGAGCGCTGGAGCGGTACATCTTCAAGAACCTTCTATGTCGGCGAGCATGTAACGGAGAAGGATGTCCATGCAAAGCTTGCGGACGGCATTCTGACGCTGGAGATTCCTACCGAGGAGACAAAGAAGGAAGAAGAAAAGAAGTACATCGATATCTTCTGATCATCGGAAAGCCCGTACCGAATACGGGCTTTTTCTTTGTTCAGCGCATGTATTGAAAAAAGTTTGATTTGCAAGTATTGTATTAACAGGCATTATGCCGGCATTCAGAGAGGTGGAAAGCAATGAAGAAAATCATCAGTATCCTGATGTGTGCAGTTCTGATGACAGGCTGTGCAGGAAAGAGTTCAGACAATGCAAAGACGGATGAGACAATCCGTGTCACGGATGGTGTCATCCAGTACAGCGATGATTCCGGAACCTGGTATAACCTGATTACCATCGAGGAACTGATGGCTCTTAAGGAAATGGCAAACGGGATGGATACCCAGCCCGCAGAACCTACGGAAGAATGGATTGTGGAGCCTGCGGAAAACAATGATCAATCCCAGGCGGCTGTCGATCCGAATCACCAGCATGTATACAATACCCAGATATCTTCCGCGGCACCTACCTGCACGGCAGAGGGCTATGTAACCTACCGCTGCACCTGCGGACAGACCATGACACGGAAGATTCCGCCGCTCGGCCACGATATGCAGCTGATCTGGGCTGCTGACCCGACCTGCTATGATACGGGCTACCGGACATACCGCTGTGCCAGATGCGGTGCGGATGAACATACAGAATTCATTCCCAAGCTGACAGACGGCTGTCCTGCGGAAACCGTAGAGGAACCTTCCGCAGAGCCTACGGATGAGCCTGCACCGTCTGAAAGCACGGATGCAGAAGCGCAGAACTGATGAAAATACCCGCATATCCATGCGGGTTTTCTGATGTATAATGATACGTACGTAAAGATCGGGGGACAGCTATGAAAAAGAAAGTCTATATCAATGCACCGATTACTCTGGGATTTGCACTGATCGGTCTGGTCGTCCTGATTCTGGGCCTTGTTACAAACGGATCGTCCACCATGAAGTTCTTCTGTACGTATCCGTCATCGTGGAAGAATCCGTTGACCTGGCTGCGTCTGGTGACGCATGTCTTCGGTCATTCCGGAATCTCCCACTATGCCGGGAATATGGTCTACATTCTCCTTCTGGGACCGATCCTGGAGGAAAAATACCATGAGAATCTGATCTGGGTGATTCTGATCACAGCGGTTGTCACCGGTCTGATCCACAATATCCTGTTCCAGGGTGCTCTGCTGGGAAGCAGCGGTGTCTGCTTTGCGTTCATCCTGCTCGCTTCGGTCACAGGCAGGCAGAAGGGCATACCGCTGACACTGATCCTGGTGGCTGTATTCTGGATCGGCAATGAGATCTATACAGGACTGACAGCCCATGATCAGATCTCGCAGATCACCCACATCATCGGCGGTGTCTGCGGCGGCATGACAGGACTGTTCTTCAAGGACAATTGAAAACAATGGTCAGCTGACCATTGTTTTTCTTTACAGTTTCTTGATGGCTTCCGACATCATCGGCATCAATTGCTGCTTGCGGGAGATGATCTTGGAGTCAAAGCCCGAATGCTCGTCGAATACCGTTTCCAGTATGGTGTCGAAGATGTGGGAGAGCGGTCCTTCATAGACGAAGAGGGATCCTTCGCCCATCACATCTGTAAATAGCATGACCAGAAGATCATAGCTGTTTTCTTCCTGTTCCTTCTTCAGATTCTTCCGGAATACTGGAAGGATTTTCTGTACTTCTTCCATACGGCTGTAGTTGGTCTGCCCGATAGCAAAGGAGTAGCCGCCGATCCGGTAGGCTTTGAGGTCCCGGTTCAGGATCTCGTGCGGTGTTGAGTCACGCAGAGCAACGGAAGCACCCAGCATCTCCCGGGCATATTCACCGATGTCGTCAATGCCGGCAAGCCCTGCCAGCCACTGAGCGGCTTCCCGGTCTTTGTCACGGGTGGTTGCGGACTTGAAGTTCAGGGTATCCGAGAGAATGGCAGAAAGCATCAGCCCGGCAATGTCCGGAGAAGGATCGAATCCTCTTTCCCGGTACATTTCCGCCAGGATCGTACAGGTGCAGCCCAGCTGTTCGTTGCGGTAGTAGATGGGGTGGTCGGTACGGATGCCGCCGATGTGATGATGGTCGATGATCGCCTGCACGTCAGCGTCTTCAATATGGTTCAGGCTCTGGTTCTCCGCACTATGATCGGTCAGGATGACTTTTCTGTGTTCATAGTTCAGTACATGGTAGCGGGATACGATACCGATGATTTTATCGTTCTTGTCCAGAACAGGGAAACTGCGGATACGGGATTTGTTGATGCGCACTGCCGCATCGTTGGCATATTCATTGTCCCGGAAAGTAATGATGTTGCGGGCCATGATGGTTTCGACAGGATATGATTCCGTGATGAACTCTGCGGCGAACATGGTATCCTGATCGGTTTCAATAATGGCACAGCCGGCTTCCGCGGCCAGTTTCTTCACGGAATCATCTGTGTGAACACCACAGGTGATGACCAGGCACTTTACGCCGCGGTTGATCAGCATCTCCTGCTTTTCCCTGCCTGCGGACAGGATCGAGATGCCGCCGCTGACATCGTATTTGCTCGCTTCTGCTTCTTCCAGTGTGATGACATGGACAGAACCATTGGTGTGGAAGTTATCCGGCTCTACGACCGCATTGCCTTTTACCGTACGGGCAATCTGGTCGAGGGACGCATTCTGCAGCAGCCGGCTGCGGGCTTCCTGCGTCTCCAGACGGTACACGGACAGTTCCGAAGTCGTGACAGCGCCGCACAGTTTGTCCATATCCGTAACAAACAGGGTTCGGTACTGGGACTGCTTCATAGCGCGCCAGGCTTCATGGGCAGTGGCGTCCAGAGGAATCAGTACGGGTTCATCCAGATCGATCTGCGCCAGTGTGAGACGTGCGTCTGTAAGCAGAAACGGATTTTCCTGGTGGAAACGCTTCAGTACAAATTTGGTTTCTTCATTCAGCGGTCCCTGACGGCAGGCAATGGCTTTTCTGCCCTGGAGTTCCTCCAGTTCAGCCGCAGCGATTGCGGAGCAGATGGCATCGGTGTCAGGATTCCGGTGCCCGGTTACATAGATAGTATTCATGATGGGTCCTCATCAATTCATCGTTGATTCAAGCATAGCAGAAAGGCAGGGAATATCAACTCAGGACAGTGTGTTGTATAATAGGCACGAGGTGACGAACGATGACCATTGATGTGTATCAGCAGTACTTTGCGGGCGGCTGCGTGATCAACGGCCGGCAGCGCAATGCGGTGGATGTACGTCTGACCGGTGATTCGGACCAGGGTATGATCCGCTATGAGGTCAGTGTGAACTTCTTTCCGCATGATGATGAAGAGGACTATGCAGTGTCCTATGACGGATACTGTGCAGAGACGGTCTATGAGAACAAGGGAAGAAGATCACGGAAGCGGGAAGAAACGATGCTGGAAAGCCTGCGTGAGACAGCGGACAGGCTTGCGGCTTCCGTGAACGGCAGTATAGACTGGGCGCATCCGCTCCGGGAAGCGCGCAGAGGATAGGAGGGACGGTATGGTAATCTGGAATGCATTGTTCAGTGTTGTATTCATCGGACTGCTGGTTTCCATCGGCTGTGCGATTCTGTTTGCTGTCCTGAAGAACGGTTTCTATGCAAAGATGTTTGTCAAGATCGCGGCAGGCATGTTCGCGCTGTGCCTCGGCTGTGTCATGATGGAGCGTTCATGGAGAAACGAGCCGGAAAAGCCTGCGGCGACCACGGAAGCTGCGCCGCTGCCGGAACCGGCCGGATCGGATATTGATTCCTATGTACAGAGTCTGAAGGAAATGATCCCGTTCGAAAACTGTACAATTGAAGTGGATGAGAATACAGTCTATATCGGGATCTGGGATGACAGCATCGTGACGGTAGCGCAGACAGCGCTGGAAGGGAACGAAGACGCGGTGAAGGCCTGGAAGGAAATACTCAGCAGTCTGGCAGAAATGACAGACGGGCTTCAGAAGGGATTCCGGGAGTCCGGACTCGGTGAATACAGTGCCGCAGTGATGCTGCTGACGGATGAAAACCAGGAGGATGCACTGGCAATCATCAAGGACGGTGTAATCGTATACGATTGCCTCACAGACGGAGAATAGCCATGGTACCGGTGAGGATTACGGCAGTAGAGCGTACATTCAACGAAGAAGCAGCCCGTACATACGCTGTTCCCGGGCTGGGACTCTGCGAGCTGCACCGGGAAGGACAGGTCTATGTGAGCGATGGCTGGAACAAGCCGGAAGGTCTGTGCGAGAGCGCATGGCAGTGTATGCAGCATTTCGTGTTCACACTGTCGCACGGAGGCGGAGATTTCTTCAAGGACTGGATGAAGGACAAAAACAAAGCACTCATCAGCTGCAATGATGGGTGCCGTCCGGTACTGTTCCTTGTGGAACGGATGGAACAGGAATAAGCGCTGTCAGGCGCTTATTTCTTTATGAAGTACGTATCCTGGATCTTCAGGTAGGAAACAGCCAGCAGGATGCTGATAAAAGGTGTTCCCAGCATCAGGAAGATCCACCATAGAGAGAACTGGTTCTGATGTACAGCCAGCAGAGGGAGGCCGATCAGGGCAAGTTCAATGCCGTAGCGGATCCACAGACGTCCGACAGCTTTGTTGTATGCCGCCGTGTCCGTTACCTCCGGTGGATTGTCACCGGTAAAGAATCCGGCAGGACGCTGCATGTTCCTGGTGTAAATACCAATGCCGATGCACAGCAGTGCACAGGCAAGACATATCAAATATGCCGCCAACATAGGTCAGAACTCATAGAAATCATTCATATCCAGATTGTCGTAGATAATCTCCACGGGATGATAGCCCGCTTCCTGGAGAATCTTTGCCATTGCCGCAGCAGTTCTCTGCTGCAGTTCGGGTGTACGCTTCTTCCAGCAGACCCATGCCATGGCGGAATGAGAATCAGGCTCACCGCCGCGGCAGAAGGACGTATCAGAGAATTCAGTTACAATATACTCTTTGGGAACACCGATGATACTGGCAACGGTTTCCGCGATGGCAGGGGAGAGATCGAAATAATCTTTCCTGGAGATATTCTTGAGAATGATCTGCGGCATGGATGTCTCCTTTCACAGACAGTGAATGATCTGTCTTCCTGCCATTATTATACACTGCAGGCGTGATACAATACAGAAGGAGAGGAAAAGGAGGCCGGTACTATGTGTGCATTGAGCGAAGACTCCCTGATCTGGGAAATCATGAACAACTACAGCATTGATCCCGCAATAATGGACTTCAATGATACCGTTATGAAGATTGCCGGAGAGCATCTGGTTTCACCTGCTGATGTTGCTGCACTGCTGAAGCAGTTCTATGGGGAAGATGGCTGGAAAGCCTGAGTGACGGCAATGAAAAGAGTATTTGCATTGACTGCCGTGCTGGCTGTTCTGACAGCCTGCACAGCAGAAGAGGAAAAACCGGATATCAGCGGGTACTACGAACTGTCGGAAATCGTTTCGGAAACCAACGGAGCCTCCGCAGAGCAGATCCAGGAGCTGCGGGATTATGGATATGTCTGCAGCTTTCAGGTCAATACAGACGGTACTGCTGTGATGGATATGTACGGTGAGATCCATGAAATGGGCTGGAGCAATGACGGTTTCTGGTATGATTCTGACCCGAAAGGAATGATCGCCTATGAGTACGCGGACGGTACACTGTCACTGATGGACAGTGAAAACCGGCTGGTATTCACCCGGGCAGAGAATGCAGGTTTGAACATCAATGTTCCGGATATGCCCGGTCCTTCACAGGAACCGGCACCGGATCCTGTGATTGAAGGTCCTGAAGAGGGCAAGGAATACCGGAGCGGGATCTGGTCCTATATTGTCACAAAAGACAGCAGCGGGAACATTGTCTACAATATCGACAATGGTTCAGTATACTTGACTCTCCCG